>NZ_KV792249.1:0-138995 GCF_001808125.1 Staphylococcus sp. HMSC14D10
AATTGGACTCATCAGTCCGATTTGACGTAGAGCCATAATTTATACAAAATCTTATTAATAAATATCTATTTCAATATTAAACTGCAACACTTAATTTTGGTACAAATGTTTCATAATGAATATGACTTTGATCAACATCTAATGCTTTTAATACTTCAATAACAGATTGAATAAATTTAGCACCACCACAAACGTAAACCTCTGTATTTTCACTTATATATTTTTCTAAGTATTCTTTAGTTAAATAGCCATTTTTTTCACGATCATAAAGTTCATATTTTGCTTTGTCTGATTTTTGACTAATATTTTCTAAATATGAAGTGAATGGTGTATCGTTGACATCTCCAGTTACTTGAATAAATTGAGCATTACTATCTTTAACAACCACTTCATTAAACATTGAAACTAATGGTGTAACACCGATACCCGCACCAATAAATAATTGAGGCTTTTCAGGATTTGCAACCGCAAATGGACCTACAGGTGCTGATAAATTAATTTTGTCTCCTTCTTTTAATTCATCATGCAATATAGTTGAAACTTCACCTTCATGGTCAGTTGTCACATCACGTTTAACAGCAAATGTTAAACGCTCGTTTTCTCCAGATACAATTGAATAATGTCTTTTTGCGCGATATGGCATTTTTTCACTACTTACATCCACAGTGATGTATTCACCAGGTGTAAATTGACTTAAATCATAGTCAGTAGATTTAACTGTGAAAGCTTTGATATCTGAAGATAATTGTTCGATTTTTTCAATTTCAAAAGGTTGGAAACCTTCCCAAAGCATACTAGCATAGATATCTTTTTCAACTTGAATAAACACATCTGCGATTTCTTGATAAGCTTTCTTCCAAGTTTGTATGATTGGATGATCATCTTCTAGTCCTACTACTGCCTTTATTGCTTCTATTAAATTTTCTCCAACAATGTCATAACCTGCTGGCGGAACTTCTAATGCACAATGTTTATAAGCGATTTCTTTAACTACAGGCATGATGTTGCCTAAATTATCAATATTAACAGCTGCCGCTAAAACACTTTGCGCTAATGCAGTTGATTGAAATCCTTTTTGTTGGTTCGTTTGGTTAAACATATTTTTTAATTCTGGATGTTGATTGAACATTCTATTGTAAAAATATGAGGTTATTTCAGTGCCTTTCTCTTGTAATACTGGTACCGTTTCTTTGATAATGCCTTTTTCTTTTTCATTTAACATGAAAGTCACTCCCATTTAGTTAAATATTTCAAACCTTTCCAAATTCATTCTATTCCAATTTGCAAAATTTTTAAATCAATTGTAATTAAATTCACAAATTGTTCATTTTACATAATCTTAATATATATTTTTCCTCTTATTATTTAAATTCTTAAAATAATACGATATATTAGGACTATAGTATGATGTTTATTTTCAGAATATATTGTATAGTTTAATTAAATTAGTCAATGACTTTATTTTTTTAACGGAGGTTAACTTAATGAATAAACTAATCCAGTCACTTTCAGCGCTAGGCGTCTCCGCAACTCTAGTTACCCCCAACTTAAGTGCAGAAGCAACAACTAATCACTCCCCTGAGCTTAGAGGTGTGAATGATATCGTAATCGAAAAAGGCCAAAATTATAATCTACTAAATGGAATTAGTGCTTATGATAAAGAAGATGGTGATTTAACACATAAGATCACTGTAGATGGTCATGTTGATACTTCTAAAGTAGGCAAATATAAAGTGAAATATAATGTCATTGATTCAGATGGTGCAGAAGAAACTTCAACTCGATACATAGAAGTTAAATAATATGACAAATTTTTGAGATGAGATGAATAATCTCATCTTTTTTTGTGTCAAAAACACTTGAAAACATTGAAAATGATAACATTTCTCAACTATATGCGTATATCACTTAAATTTGTCATTTTTCACATAATAGACACATAATTTTAACAAATCTTACATTCCCCGTCATTCCTATTGTTTCTAGTTGTTTCCTATATATAATTATAATTTTTTTCGGATAAGTACTTGTAAATATTGCGTAATAAACTAAAATTAATGATAAGCCCTACATTTGTAGTATTAGGAGGTCAAAAAAGTGTCAAAATTTAAGTCTTTACTTCTAATGTTCGGCACGCTAATTTTACTTAGTGGTTGTTCGAATGTTGAAGTATTTAATGCAAAAGGGCCAGTAGCAAGTAGTCAGAAGTTCTTGATTATCTATTCAATCATCTTCATGCTTGTTATTGTTGCTGTTGTACTTACTATGTTCGCTATTTTTATTTTCAAGTATAGCTACAATAAAAACAGCGAAACTGGTAAGATGCACCACAATTCTTTAATTGAAACAATTTGGTTTGTGGTACCTATCATTATCGTAATTGCTTTATCTATTCCAACAGTTAAAACTTTATACGATTATGAGAAACCACCAGAAAGTAAGGAAGATCCAGTGGTTGTATACGCAGTAAGTGCTGGATATAAATGGTTCTTCGCTTATCCAGAACAAAAAGTTGAAACGGTTAATACTTTAACTATTCCTAAAAACCGTCCTGTAGTATTCAAATTACAATCTATGGATACGATGACAAGTTTCTGGATTCCTCAACTAGGTGGTCAAAAATATGCCATGACTGGCATGACAATGGATTGGACTTTACAAGCTGATCAAACAGGTACTTTCAGAGGTCGTAACTCAAACTTCAATGGTGAAGGTTTCTCTCGCCAAACGTTTAAAGTACACTCTGTAGACCAAAGTGAATTCGATTCTTGGGTTAAAGATGCTAAGAGCAAGAAAACACTTAGCCAAGATGAGTTTGATAAACAACTCTTACCAAGTACACCTAATAAAGAATTGACATTCAGTGGTACGCATATGGCATTCGTTGACCCTGCAGCTGATCCAGAGTACATCTTCTACGCTTACAAACGTTACAATTATGTTCAAAAAGATCCTAACTTTGTAGCTGAGAAAGACTTGTACAAAGATGTTACTGATAAACCACAAAAACCAGCTCGTAAGGTTCAAATCACTAACGCTAACTATAAGCGTCATGGTATGAAACCTATGATTCTTGGTAACAATGATCCTTATGATAATGAATTCAAGAAAGAAGAAGATCATAACTCTAAGGAAATGGAAAAAATCAGTAAAAGTGCAAAAGACGAAAATGCGTCTAAATTTGGTAGCAAAGCAGACAATGATCATGGAGGTGGACATTAATGAATTTTCCATGGGATCAATTGCTCGTTAAAGGTAACTGGATGATTACAATGGCACAAATTGGTGCGCCATTCCTAGTTATTGGTTTAATCGCAGTAATTACTTACTTCAAGTTATGGAAATATCTTTACAAAGAATGGTTCACATCCGTAGACCATAAAAAAATCGGTTTAATGTACTTAATTTGTGCCGTACTTATGTTCGTTCGTGGTGGTATTGATGCATTACTATTACGTACTCAATTAACAATTCCAGATAATACTTTCTTGGAATCAAATCACTATAATGAAATCTTCAGTACGCACGGCGTTATCATGATTATCTTTATGGCTATGCCATTCGTATTTGGTTTATGGAACTTAGTCGTTCCACTACAAGTTGGGGCTCGTGATGTGGCGTTCCCAGTTATGAATAACATTAGTTTCTGGTTATTCTTCGTTGGTATGATATTATTCAACCTTTCATTCATTATTGGTGGTTCACCAGCGGCTGGTTGGACAAACTACGCACCATTAGCTGGTGAATTTAGTCCAGGCCCAGGTGTTAACTATTACCTAGTCGCAATTCAAATTTCAGGTATTGGTACTTTAATGACTGGTATTAACTTCTTCGTAACAATACTTAGATGTAAAACACCAACAATGAAATTCATGCAAATGCCTATGTTTACTGTAACAACATTTATTACGACTTTAATCGTAATTCTTGCGTTCCCAGTATTCACAGTTGTACTTGCATTAATGACTACTGACCGTGTATTTGGAACTGCATTCTTTACAGTTGCCGATGGCGGTATGCCAATGTTATGGGCAAACTTCTTCTGGGTATGGGGGCACCCTGAGGTTTATATCGTTATCTTGCCTGCATTTGGTATTTATTCAGAAATTATTCCAACATTTGCTCGTAAACGTTTATTCGGACACCAAAGTATGGTGTGGGCAACTGCTGGTATCGCATTCTTAAGTTTCTTAGTTTGGGTTCACCATTTCTTCACAATGGGTAATGGTGCTTTAATCAACTCATTCTTCTCAATTTCAACAATGTTAATCGGTGTACCAACCGGGGTTAAATTATTTAACTGGTTATTAACATTATATAAAGGACGTATTACGTTCGAGTCACCTATGCTATTCTCATTAGCCTTCATCCCTAACTTCTTATTAGGTGGGGTTACAGGTGTAATGTTAGCGATGGCATCAGCTGACTATCAATACCATAATACTTATTTCTTAGTAGCTCACTTCCACTATACATTGGTTACTGGTGTTGTATTTGCCTGCCTAGCTGGTTTAATCTTCTGGTATCCTAAGATGATGGGTTACAAATTAAACGAAAAACTAAATGCATGGTGTTTCTGGTTATTCATGATTGGATTTAACGTATGTTTCTTACCACAATTCATTCTTGGATTAGACGGAATGCCTCGTCGTTTATACACTTATATGCCTTCTGATGGTTGGTGGTTATTAAACCTAATCTCTACTATTGGTGCATTATTAATGGCTGTTGGTTTCCTATTCTTAGTAGTAAGCATTGTATACAGTCATATCAAAGCTCCACGTGAAGCTACTGGAGATAACTGGGATGGTCTTGGACGTACTTTAGAGTGGTCTACTGCTTCTGCAATTCCACCTAAATACAACTTTGCTATCACTCCAGATTGGAATGACTATGATACATTTGTTGATATGAAAGAACATGGTCGTCATTATTTAGATAACCATAATTATAAAGACATTCATATGCCAAACAATACACATACAGGTGTAATTATGGGTATATTCATGTTATTAGGTGGTTTCTTCTTAATCTTCGAAACTGTAATCCCTGCTGCAATCTGCTTAGTAGGTATTCTTGGTTCATTAGTTTACCAAAGTTTCGTACAAGATCATGGTTATCATATCCCTGCTTCTGAAGTTGCTGAAAATGAAGCTCGTTTAAGAGAAGCTCGTATTAAAGAAAGGGAGGCTGTAGGTCATGAGTCATGATACAAATACTGTTGATTCACGTACGCACGAAGGTCAATTAAATAAACTTGGCTTCTGGATTTTCCTTACAGCCGAATTCTCATTATTCGGTACTTTGTTCGCAACGTTATTAACGTTGCAACATGGTGGCGATTATGCTGGCAAAATGACAACAGAATTATTCGAGTTACCGCTTGTATTAATTATGACGTTTGCCTTATTAATTAGTTCTTACACATGTGGTATTTCAATTTATTACATGCGTAAAGAAAAACAAAACTTAATGATGTTCTGGATGATTCTTACTGTCCTTTTAGGTCTAGTGTTCGTTGGATTCGAAATTTACGAATTTGCTCACTATGTTTCTGAAGGTGTAACACCACAAATTGGATCTTATTGGTCTAGTTTCTTCATCCTATTAGGTACACACGGTGCTCACGTATCATTAGGTATTGGTTGGATCATTTGTTTATTAATTCAAGTGGCTACACGTGGTCTTAATAAATTTAATGCTCCTAAATTATTCATTGTAAGTTTATACTGGCACTTCTTAGATGTTGTTTGGATCTTCATCTTCACTGCCGTATATATGATAGGGATGGTGTATAGCGGATGAATACAATCGTAAAACATACAGTCGGCTTTATTGCCTCAATCGTCTTGACGTTATTAGCAGTTTTCGTAACTCTATACACAAACATGACATTCCATGCTAAAACAACAATCATCTTTGGCTTTGCATTTATTCAAGCTGCAGTTCAATTATTAATGTTCATGCACTTAACTGAAGGTAAAGATGGTCAAGTACAATCGTTCAAAGTTATCTTTGCGATTATCATCACATTAGTGACTGTTATTGGTACGTATTGGGTTATGCAAGGTGGACATTCTCACCACTTATAATTTAATATTTATCTCACACAAAGAACCTGTTATGAAACTCGTCAAAGTTTCAAACAGGTTCTTTCTTTATGCTTTCATTTCATACCTGATTTAAGTTATCTTTAATTTAAATCATTTATTGTGAAGGAGATGCATTTGAATAATGACTTTACCTATAATCATAGATACTGATCCAGGAATTGATGATGCTGCTGCATTGAGTGTTGCCCTATTACATCCATTCTTCGATGTAAAAATGATTTCCACAGTCAATGGAAATGTCAATATAGAAAAAACGACTGCTAATGCTCTGAAATTGAAAGCTTTCTTCAATAGTGACGTACCTGTTCACAGAGGTTCTGCAAAACCGTTAATTAATAAAGCAATAGATGCAAGCCAAGTTCATGGTGAAAGTGGTATGGATGGATACGACTTCCCATCTATATCAAATGACCAATTAGCTTCTACTAACTCAATAACTGCAATGAAGGAGATACTTTTACATTCAAACACCCCTATTACGCTTATAGCGTTAGGTCCACTTACGAATATTGCTCTATTGATAAGTACGTTTCCTGAAGTTAAAGATCATATTAAAGAAATTGTCTTAATGGGAGGAAGTTCAGGACGAGGTAATGTAACGCCACTTGCAGAGTTTAATATCTATAGTGATCCTGAAGCAGCGCATATTGTATTTGAGAGTAACCTTCCCATCACTATGATTGGACTTGATTTAGCACGACAATCGCTGTTAACTCATGACTATTTAGCGTCATTTGAACATATGAGTAGAACAAGTTCAATGCTCTATCAAATCTTTCAACATTATAGAGAGAAAGACTTCGCTAAAGGGTTAAAATTATATGATGTCTTCACAGTATTATATTTACTTGATCCTGAAAGCTATGAAACGATACTAGCTAGTGTACGAATTGAATTACATGGCACATTGACCAAGGGAGCTACAGTTGTTGATTACGACTCCCCCTATCCAAATTGTAAAATTGTTACTTCAAGTCTAAATAAGAACTACTGCTCAATATTTAAAGACACAATTAAATAATTCATTTTAATTAAAAAAAGCTATAACAAAATGCATCTTTATTACATTTCGTTATAGCTCTCTTTATTTGGTTTCATAAATATTTTGACCAAGTAATTGATAATAAATATGAGAAATAATTGACTCATTTGACACTTTAGAATAATCAACTTTATTCGTAGCCAGTACAATAATATAATCTTCATTAAAATATACCGTAAATATTTGACCGAAAAACACACCATTAATTCGATTGACTTGAGGAGTCGAATAGAATCCATATCTATAAGATTCTGGATATTTAGTGCTCCCAATTTCTTGAAGTAATGATGTTGTAACTGCTTGATTGAAAATATTATTTTGCTGTAAATCATTAACTAATCTAGCCATATCATGTGTAGACATAAATAAATTTCCTGCACCATAATATTGACCTAATACATTCGGATTCATCGTTTTTAGTTTATTATTTTTTACTTTGTATCCAGTGGCCATATCCTTTTTATAAGGCTTTTCATTAAAGAAAGCACTATGCTCTAAATGATAGGGTTCTGCTAGTAATTTATAATAATTTTCCACATAAGAATGATGTGTTACTGCTTCTATAACTTGCGCAAGAACTAGATAGTTAGCATCGTTATATAAATGCTTATGATAATATTTACTATTAATCCCTCTTCTTTGAATATCATGAACTGCCCCATCTAAACTCTTTGTATTAGGATTAGCATTAAATTTATATAAACCACTTCTATGTAACATTAAATCTTTCAATGTAATTGTTTTATTTGTCTTAAACCACGGCAAATACTTAGTAACAGGGTCATTAATATTAATTTTGTTTGATAATTCTAAGTGCTTGAGTACTAAGCCAGTAGTGAATTTTTGAGCTGATCCAATTAAATACATCGTATTTGCATTGCTTTTTTTCTTACTGCTAATATTTTGATAACCATACCCTTTATCAAGCATTAATTTTCCATCTTTTAAAACTGTAATTGATCCATTGAAATGAACATTTTTTAAATACGTATTAATTTGTTCAATATTATCATCTTTTGCTTGAACCGTTTTGAGCTTATCAACTGTTTTATAGTTTTTATCACGATGTTCTATATAAGCCTTGTTATCATTAACATTGTTATATTCACTGTCCTTAATACTATAGTTAGTAATTTTAATGACGAATAATATAATGAGAAGTATTAAAACAATTAATACTAAAATAAAAGCTATAATTTTTAATTTGTTATTTTTCATGGAGTCCCTCTTACGTCTAATATAGAAGTATATCTAAATTAAAACCTATTCTATCTAAATCATTTTTTATTCGTTTAATATTTTATATTATATAACACAACACCATTGAATTCATCTTTCTTTAATCATACAGTTATAATTTTTTATTACATCGTACTTTAGTATGATAAAGTATTATCTAATATTGCTTAACCATCTTTTGTAAATTCTATTTTAATAATGTAAATTTTGTATTAAACTTAAAGTTGTAATTCTCTCCAAAAAGTAATACAATTTAAGGCTATGAGAGTATACATTATATATAATTACACCATCCTTACAACTTTGAATACAAGCAAAAAATATAAATTTATTTTTGATTTTATACTTCATGTTAAATAAAAATGTAACAATTTTTATTTTTCAAATCATAAAATCTCTTATAAAAGATAATATGTATAGGAGCAAATGCTATGAACCGATTTTTAAAATATTTTATGATGCTACTTACACTAGTACTAATCGTTGTTCCTGTAATTTTTATCATCAATTTGTATAAAACTTCTGAAAGTGCAATGCAAGCCTCATATGATAAATCTGATTCGAAGCGTCAATCAAACATACGTGAAGGAAAAGTAAACCCTTCTAAAGATGCAGTTTCAATCTTATTTTTAGGAATTGATGATAATGAAGGTCGTCGTAAAAATGGCCAAACTACAGAACATTCAAGAACGGATTCTATGATTCTTTCTACCTTCAGTCCTGAAAAGCGTCAAATACGATTACTTAGTATCCCACGTGATACGATTAGTTATATACCAAAAGTTGGTTATTACGACAAGATAACTCACGCACATGCATACGGAGGACCTGTAGCTGCTATGGATTCTGTCGAGGCGACATTAAACGTTCCTGTTGATTATTATGTACGAGTAAATATGGATGCCTTCGTTGAGGCAGTTGATGAACTTGGTGGTATTTATTATGACGTTCCTTACGACTTAAATGAGCCTAATACAGACGATAGCGGTAGAATTAAAATTAAAAAAGGCTATCAAAAACTTAATGGTGATGAAGCGCTAGCCGTTGCAAGAACACGACATCACGATTCTGATTTAAAACGTGGCGAAAGACAAATGGATTTAATTAAATTATTATTCCAAAAAGCTAAGAGCCTTGATTCATATGATAAATTAGATGATTTAGTACAAATAGTTGGGAAAAATGCGAAACATAATTTAACTTCTTCTGAAATCAAATCTCTAGCATCTATGTACTTATCTGATGACATTGAATTTAAAAAGTCTCAACTCAAGGGTAAAGATGATTACTTACAAAATATTTACTATTATAATCCGAGCGTTAGTAGTATTATGAAATATTCAAATATATTGCGTTCTGATTTAGGACTATCTAAAATAACAAATAAGGATGAATTCTTAGATCAACGCGTTATTAAACATTACGGTACACTTGTACCACTTACACCTCTTGATCAGTCTTTATTGAAAAATAATCAAAAAGATTCATCTTCTTCTGATGATAACATCGATGATTCAACAAATTCAGATAACAATAATAATATACAATCATCTGAAGAAAATAGTTCAAACTCAAATGAAGGTATTGACCAAAGTAGTCAAGGTAGTACTCAAAATGATAACTACAATCAGACAAATAGTTCTGATTCATTCAATAACAATCAAGATCAAATGAATCAAATTTACTAATTGAGAGGAGTACAAACTATGTCACGTAAAACATATGAAAAAGCTGCTAACATTAATGGTATGTTTAATGTTTTAGAGCAACAAATTATTCATAGCAAAGACATGGCATTATTTAGAAGTGAATTCTTTTACGTTAATCATGAACATCGTGAAAATTTTGAAGCATTATTAGTCTACTATGGTGAAAATTCTGTTAATCCAATTGTAAGTGGTGCGTGCTACATTCTTGCTTTACCAGAAATCTTCAATAAAGTAGATGTTTTTGAATCGGATTTACCGTTCTCATGGGTTTATGATGAAAATGGTATTACTGAGACAATGCAAAGTATTAGCGTTCCTCTTCAATATCTTATTGCGGCAGCATTAGAAGTTACTGATGTAACATTATTCAAGCCTTCAGGTTTTACAATGGGCATGAATAATTGGAATATTGCTCAAATGAGAATATTTTGGCAGTACAGTGCGATTGTTCGCCAAGAAGCCTTATAATAAAACAATTTCCACTCCTTTTTACAAATTTGTTGTAAAAAGGAGTTTTTTATATCTTTAAATCATATAGAATAACTTTATACTTTTATAAATTTAATTTTTGTAACTTTTAATAATTACATATATATGGGGGAATTAAGATGTTTGAAATAGTAAAAAACAAAGATATGTTATCAGAATGTTTTTTTATTAGAAGAGAAGTATTTGTGAAAGAACAAGGTGTTCCCTTGGAAAATGAATTAGATTCATTTGAGGAAGAATCTACACATATTATTGGCTACGACAAAAATCATGTACCTTTTGCATGTGCGAGATTTAGACCTTATAACAACGCAGCAAAAGTAGAAAGAGTTGCTATTTTAAAACCTTATAGAAAAGATGGGTATGGCAAAACAATGATGCACGCTATTGAACGTTTTGCAAAAGATAAGGGATACAATCAATTAGTTTTAAATGCTCAAGTACAAGCTCAAGGCTTTTATGAGAAACTAGATTATATTCAAACGGGCCCAGTTTTTATTGAGGAAAATATCGATCATATAAAAATGTATAAGAATATTTAAACTATTTATATTCTAAATTCATAGAGTACTTGTAATTAATTAAATAGACTATCTCATTTTTTTAATAGTAGCTTAAACTAATGTATTTTAAATTATCTGTGCTTCGTAATGTATTCCTTAGTAAAATCATAATTTGTTTACTATATGTAAGAAAGTATTAAAGTTAGTTTACAAATAAGTTAAATCTAATCATAGCCTTAATTTAAATACTATAATGAATTTGTAATATTAATAATAACGAGGAGTAACAAAATGACCAAAAAGTTTAATTTAAAATTTCCTTCGATGATTGCGATCACATTATTTGGTGCTGCATTTACTTCACAACATGCACATGCAGCTGAAGTGAATCAAAATTCGAATAATACAAATAATGTTATTGATGATCAACAGAATATAGAAAATGCTGAGCAAGCTAAAAAAGAAGTAACTAATTCAGCTCAAAGTGTATCAGGGGTACAAACGTATCAAAATCCTTCTGATGTTAAAGCATCTGTTGCTACAGAAAGCAAAACGTATGATGCTAAATTAGATAATTTAACTACAACAAAACAGACTTCACAAGATCAACAAAGTACGCAAAATCAAAGTACTGCTAACACAAACGCTACTAATTCAAATAGTGAGCTAGCTAAGGTTAAAGATAGCAAGCAAGAAGTTTCATCTTCAAATAAATCTGATCAAAATACTAATATCAATAACACACAAAGTAATACTGATGCTAATAAGAAAACATTGCAAGCTTCTAAAAACACTTTACCATCATCTCAAGTTCAGTCAAATGATGATACATCTGTTAATATTAATCAAAACACTACACAATATGTTAATAATCAAATTGATGAAAGTAGTTCTAACTCACAACAAGAGAATAGTTTAACTTCATCAAATAAAAATCAATTGAATTCATCATCTGTTACTCCATCACAATCTAATCAAGTGACTCAGTCTAACAACCAAATAGAGTCTAAGCAAAGCAGTGATAAGAAAGTTAGTACTTATAGTAATAATGATAATAATGCAACTCAAGTAAACGTAGATCAAGCTAAAACATCACAAGAAGCTAATACTAAGAATGCATCAGCATCAAAAACAACTCAAACATCTACATCTAACAGTACTCAATCAGGTTATTCTGAATTTAGATCTGTTGGTGGCAAAGGTGGTCCAGCAACTTCAGTAAAAACAGTTAAACGTTATGCAGCTAAAGCAACTACATCATCTTTACCGAAATATAAACCACAAGTAAGTTCATCAATCAACAATTATATTCGTTCGAATAACTTACAAGCATCTAAAATCGAAGAAAATTATTCATCTTATTTCCCTAAATATGGATATCGTAATGGTGTAGGTAAACCTGAAGGTATTGTAGTTCATGAAACGGCTAATGATAACTCAACTATTGATGGTGAAATTAATTACATGAAAAACAATTACAACTCAGCTTTCGTTCATGCATTTGTAGACGGTAACCGTATTATAGAAACTGCCCCTACTGACTACTTATCATGGGGTGCGGGTCCAAATGCTAATGGTCGTTTTATAAATGTTGAAATTGTTCATACACATGACTATGCTTCATTCGCTAAATCAATGAATAACTATGCAGATTATGCTGCAACACAATTACAATATTATGGATTAACACCTAATAGTGCTGAAAATGATGGTCAAGGTACAGTTTGGACTCACTATGCAATTAGTCGATTCCTAGGTGGTACAGACCATTCTGACCCACACGCTTACCTACAAAGCCATAATTATACTTATAATGAATTATACGATTTAATTAATGAAAAATATTTAATTAAAACAGGCCAAGTAGCACCTTGGGGTACTACTTCAAGTAGTAGCTCATCTAATACCAATAAAGGTGGTTCAAGTAATAATGGTTCCACTACTACATCACCAAAATTAACTGTTAAGTCAAATAGTGGCTTAGCTCAAATTAAAACTGATAATAGTGGTGTTTACACAACAGTTTATGATGATAAAGGTAAAGCTACCAACCAAGTTCATAACACTTTATCTGTAACTAAATCTGCCACACTTGGTAAAGATAAGTATTATCTATTATCTGACTACAATAGTGGTAAAGTGTACGGTTGGGTTAAGCAAGGAGAAACCGTTTATAATACAGTAAAATCTCCTGTAAAAATAAACCAATCATATAATATAAAATCAGGTGCTACGCTATATACAGTGCCATGGGGTAACTATAATCAAGTAGCTGGAACTGTTTTAAAATCTAATACAGCACCATTTAAAGCAACAAAGTCTCAACAAGTTGGCACAGCCACTTATTTATATGGCTCTTTAAATGGTAAAAATGGATGGGTTAGCAAAGCATTTCTATCTAATATAACTAAACCATCTTCTGAAAGTAAAACACCTACTGTAGATAATACTTTAAAAGTATCGAATCTTAAGAATACATTAGGTCAGGTTTCTACTAAGAATAAAGGAACGTATACAACTGTTTATGATAAAAATGTGAAAGCTAACGCAACTATTGGTGGAAAAACGTACAACATAACTAAGAAAGCTACGTTGAACAATAAAGATTATTACTTAATTTCTGATTATAATGGTAATACTTCACGTGGTTGGGTACCTGTTTCAGAAATTTCTGTTAAAACTACAACACCTAACAAAACTAATGCCACTTATTACGATATTAATGGAAATGCAAATATTTACGACACACCTTGGGGAACAGCTAAACAAGTTAAAGCTACAGTACCTTCAAGTGGTAAACAGTTAAAATCAATTGATAACCTTAAAGTTGGTAACGAAACGTACTTACACGGTGTAATCAACAATGTTTGGGGTTGGATTAAATCAACTGATGTTAAACAAACACCTAAAGTAAATGCTAAATTTGCTGTAAACACTAAAGCTACTAAACCATCTACTGCATCAACTCAAACTGTGTCAAAAGTAGCTCAAGTTAATGCGAACAACAGCGGTGCACGTGCAACTGTTTATGATAAAACAGGTAAAAATGCAACTAAGTATGCTAATCGTACTTTCAACGTTTCTAAAGAAAAAACAATTGATGGTAATACTTATGTGTTACTTCAAAATACTACGACAAATACACCTTTAGGTTGGTTCAATGTCAAAGACTTGAAAGTTCAAAACTCTAGTTCTGAACAAAAAACATCAGGTACTTATAAAATTAACAACAAAAATAATGGTCTATACTCAATTGCGTGGGGTACAAACCAACAACGTTTAGATAATAAAGATTTAGCTAATAAATCAATTAAAGTATCTAAATCAGTTGTTATTGGAAACACAACTTATCTATACGGTACTGTTAACGGTAAAACTGGTTGGATTGCTAAGAATGACTTAACTTCATCAAATACTTCATCAGATAATGGTGAAAAATATCAATATGAATTTATTATCAACACAACTAATGGTTATTACTATGATGACCCTAGTACAGCTAAAGCAACTTCATTAAAAGCTTTTAATGAACAAATTTTCCAAGTAACAATTCGTAAAGTCGTTAATGGTAAAACTTGGTATTATGGTAAATTAAGTAATGGCAAATATGTATGGATTAAAGATACTGATTTGAAAAAAGAATTAGTTAAATATTCAAAATCATATAGAACATTAAATCAAGCTGTATCACTTCAACAAAATGCGTACGGGGCTCCACCACAAGTTCAAAGAAATGGTTATGGTTGGTCAAACGCAACTTATAGTGAAATTAAAAACGCTATGAACACAGAAAAATTAGCTAAAGATGATACGCTTAAATACCAATTCTTACGCTTAGATCGCCCGCAAAATCTTTCTGTAGCAAGTTTGAATCAATTACTTAAAGGTAAAGGTGTTCTTGAAAATCAAGGTCAAGCATTCAGTCAAGCTGCTGCTACTTCAGGTATCAATGAAATTTACTTAATTGCACATGCATTAATTGAAACTGGTAATGGTCAATCTCAATTAGCTAAAGGTGCAAACATCGTAAATAACTATGTTACTACTAATAGTGCTACAAAATATCATAATGTATTTGGTATAGCCGCTTTTGATGCTAATCCACTATATAAAGGTATTAATTATGCTAAGCAAGCTGGTTGGAATTCAGTATCTAAAGCGATTATTGGTGGTGCTAAATTTATAGGTAAAGACTATATTAAAGCAGGCCAAAATACGCTATATAAAATGCGTTGGAATCCAGACCACCCTGCTACACACCAATATGCAACTGATATTAATTGGGCTAATTCTAACGCTCAATATTTAAAACAACTTTATAATGAAATTAAAGCTGTTGGTAAATATTTTGATATCTCAAGCTATAGCAAATAAATAACTATATTTACTAATAAAATGAATGAGACATAAAATTCTCATTTGAATAACCAAGATTCTAGGACATTAAGTTCTTGGACAAATTAAAAAGACAATTTCTATTGATACACTATAGAAATTGTCTTTTTATAATTATTTTATTATATATATGTTGCTAGTTCGTACAATTTTAAATATTCAATTAAAAATTATATTCTTGTGCCCATTTAACTGTACTAAAAAAGCCCTATCGCTATAATGATCATTTGGCTAAATTCATTAAGACAATAGGACTCATTTATTTAAATATATATGTGACGACTATTTAGCTTATCTAATAGTTGATTTAAACTTTGTATTTCTTCCTTACTTAGACACTGACAACGCGCTTCTATTAACTCACATCTTGCCGTATTGATTTGTTGAATCAAATTACGAGCTTCTTCTGTTAGGCATAAGTCTTTGCAACGTAAATCTTCATGAGACTGTTGACTAGTTATATATCCTTTTTGCACTAATTTCTTAATCCATCTAGATACAATGGATTGCTCTCTACTAATCTTCATCGTTAAATCATATTGCGACAATCGATCATAACTATATAAAATTCTCAATAGTTCTAATTGATCATTTGTAATATCTGTACGCTGTCCAAAACGTCTATTAACCAAATTAAGGTCATTATTAGTTAGTGTAATAAGTTTTTCTAGTTGATTATACATTGTTGTTCTACTCCACATTTATAATTGATAATACTATTATACTATGATTTTTTTATATGTCATGTACTTTCAATATTTTGTCACAATACAATTCTAAATAATTCAATTTTAATTTCATTAAGTTTTAAAGCATCTCGCTGAATATATATTTAAACTATGAATCATTGATATATTCCATTGCTATTTATAGTTTGGATTGTCCTTATTAAGGTAATAATTACCTGCATTTAAATAACTTGCAAATGCAGACCAAAGTACATATGGAATCTGTAATAATCCAGTCACTCGATGTATTTTAAACATTGATACTGCATTAGCAACTACTGAGATAAACAACATGATACTTTCAATTAATGCAATACCTCTTACTTTCTTTTTAAAATAAAGTATCGACCACAAATAGTTTAAAGTTAACTGCGTATAATGTGTCACTTTAATTCGAGTTGTCTTTTTTTATTTTTAGTAGTGATTAAATAAGAAACGCCCATTAATAAATATAATATTGGCCATACAATCGGAAATGTTTTTGTAGGTGGAGAAAATGGTGGTTTTCTAAAATTTTGTAGTCCTGTTGTGATTCCTTTGCTATGATTCGACCGATGATACTCCCACCTACCATTGGATGTATCAGCTTAATGATGTCTTTTAACGTGTTAATATTAATCCACTCCTTTAATGTGATAACTTGCTCTTCCTATTATGCAAATACTATTCATATTTAAATCTATTTTTTTAAAATCAAATAGAATTTACATACAAATAATAGTTATTACCCAACATTTCATCCTAAATTGTTGCATTTCAATGTTAATATATACTAAATTAAATACAGTTATTAATTAAAAAAGGAGACAATCGTATGTCGATGGATACAAAAAGAGATTACTTTTTCGATAACGCGCGCGCCATCCTTATCTTTTTAGTCGTATTCGGTCATATGATTCAACCTTATACTTCTGAAAGTAAATACTTATCTGCATTATATTTGTTAATTTATAGTTTCCATATGCCATCGTTTTTATTTATCTCTGGATACTTTGCGAAACATTTAGATAAACCACATTACCTAGAGAATGTAGCTAAAAAGTTAATTGCACCTTACGCTATATTTTATGCATTCTTTTCTATCTATTATTTTGTAACTGGTAAAAGTGATGCAATTCAAATGGACCCTTTTAATCCTGTATTTGCTTTGTGGTTCTTACTTACATTATTTTGTTTCCATGTCATCCTTGTCATAGTACGTCGCTATAAAGCATATTATGTATTACCTGTCGCTTTGATTATTTCAATACTTGCAGGTTTTTCTGATGATATCAATGGTTATATGAGTATTTCAAGAACAATCGTATTTTTCCCGATTTTTTATGTTGGTTATTTAACAACGCGAGCTCATACTCAATTATTGAGAAATAAAAAATTAAGGCTAATTTCAATCATTGTACTTATTATATTTTTCATCGTCTACTATATACACCCAATCAATTCAGATTGGCTTTTAGGTAGTAGTCCCTATACTTCACTTGAAAATAATAATGAAAATGTGTACAGCCCATTGAAAAGACTATTGCTATACTTCGTTATCTTTGTAGCTATGTTCTCATTCCTCAATTTAATGAGTAATCATAAACGTGTTTATACTTATATAGGAAATCGCACAATGTACGTCTATTTATTACATGGTTTAGTTATAGGTATAGTTAGAGGATTGGAAATATATCCTTTTAAAGATCATATATCAGTATTCACTTACGGTTATTTAATTCTCATTTCAGTATTAATTGTATATTTACTATCGACGAACCTTGTTTGTAAATGGACGAATCCTTTGATTAATTTAAAGAAACCTTCTTCTTTTAGAGGATAATGAAAAGTTAAATACAAAAGGACTTACCAAATTATGGTGACTAAAAAATATGTTATTATAAGATTATTCTAAAATTTTGTAGTAACATTTAAAGTTACTATAATTTGGTTTTTTGAGGTGTAAAAAATGAAACTATCTTTAAATACGAATTCCAAATTTTTAAGAGCACCAAGTATACGTCAGTTCTCTAATCGTATGAAGCACATTGATGATTGTGTGAATTTAACGATTGGTCAACCCGACTTTCCTATGCCAGATATGGTAAAAGAGGCATACATCAATGCGATTAAAGAAGATAAAACTAGTTACTCACACAATAAGGGATTGCCGGAAACTCGACAGGCAATAAGTAATTATTTCAAAAATAAGTACGGTTTTTATTATAGTGAAGAGGAAATCATTATTACGAATGGTGCGAGTGAAGCACTTGACACGTCATTGCGAAGTATTATCGAACCTGGAGATGAGATATTAATTCCAGGACCTATTTATGCAGGCTACATTCCTTTAGTTGAAACATTAGGTGGTAAGCCTATTTATATAGATACTACAAATACAGAATTTAAAATCACTCCAGAATTAATTGCGCAACATTACACTGATAAAACAAAAGCAATTTTGCTTAATTATCCTACGAATCCAACTGGTGTGATATTAGAACGTGATGAAGTAAAAGACATTGTAAATTATTTGAAACAAAAAGAAATTTTTATTATTAGCGATGAAATTTATGCAGAAAATACTTTCAAAGGTAATCATGTCTCATTTGCAGAATTTGAGAAAATTCGTGATCAACTATTACTTATTGGTGGGTTAAGTAAGTCTCACTCCGCTACCGGTATTCGTATAGGCTTCTTACTAGGTCCTGAGTACCTAATTGAAAAGTTAACATTTATGCATGCATATAATTGTATATGTGCAAATGTACCGTCACAAATCGCATGTATTGCTGCACTTAATGAAGGATTAGATGCGCCTCAATATATGAACCGAGCTTATATAGAGCGTCGTAACTATTTAGTAAGTAAATTAAAAGAATTGGGTTTCGAATTGGATGCTCAACCAGAAGGCGCTTTTTATATATTCCCAAGTATTCGTAACTATACTTCTGATGATTTCGATTTCTGCGTCAAAGTGCTTGAAGAAGCACACGTAGCAATGGTTCCCGGATCATCATTCACCGATATGGGTAAAGGTTATATTCGTATCTCTTATGCATATGACATGGATGTTTTAAAAGAGGGTATGCGTCGATTAGAAAGATTCTTAAAAGCAAATTACAGTATATAACTTTAATTAAAAAAGGACACTTAAAATAGTGGTTAACTGTCAATCAGTTTATCACTATATAAGTGTCCTAAAATTATACTTTTTTATATTACCGTTACTGATTTATGGGAATTTAGGAAATTGATCAAAGTCTGGATCACGTTTTTCTTTAAACGCGTCACGACCTTCTTTAGCTTCATCAGTAGTGTAGTAAAGTAATGTAGCATCTCCAGCCATTTGTTGTAATCCAGCCAAGCCATCAGTATCCGCATTCATAGCAGCTTTTAAGAAACGTAAAGCTGTTGGAGAGTGTTTCATAATTTCTTTACACCATTGAACTGTTTCATCTTCGATTTGATCTAATGGTACCACTGTATTAACTAAGCCCATGTCTAAAGCTTCTTGTGCATTATATTGACGACATAAGTACCAAATTTCACGTGCTTTTTTATGACCAACGATTCTTGCTAAGTAACCAGAACCATAACCAGCATCGAATGAACCTACTTTAGGACCTGTTTGTCCGAAAATAGCATTATCAGCAGCGATTGTTAGGTCACATACTACGTTTAATACGTTACCACCACCGATGGCATAACCTCTAACCATTGCGATAACTGGTTTAGGAATGACACGGATTAAACGTTGTAAATCTAATACATTTAAACGTGGGATTTGGTCTTCGCCTACATAGCCACCATGTCCACGTTTCTTTTGGTCACCGCCAGAACAAAATGCTTTGTCACCTTCACCCGTTAAGATGATTACAGAAATGTTTTGATCATCACGTGCACGACTAAATGCATCAATCATCTCAGCTACTGTTTTAGGTGTAAATGCATTTCTTACCTCAGGTCTATTAATCGTTACTTTAGCAATTCCTTCGTAGAATTCATATTTTATTTCATCATATTCTCTAAGTGTTTCCCACTGTCTAGTCATTTTGCTCCTCCTTTAAAAAACCTAATACTATTGTATCAAATTCCGCTTTATCTTCCACATGAATTGTATGACCTACATTTGAAAAAGTATGGATTTGACTGTATTTCATATCCTTATTCATAGCTTGTCCAGTTTTCACAAATTTTTGGTCTAATTCACCAGTTAAAATAAAGCAAGGTATTTGAATATTACCAATTTGTTCCCATAAATTAGGCATTTGACCAGTGCCATAATCACGCAAAGCTTTTGCTAATTTATGTGGATCTTGGGATAATCGCATTTCTCTTATAGCCGACTTTTTATCTTTATCTAGTTCATATTGCGTATAAAATAATGGTAATTTTTCCCAATCATTAACGAATACCTCTAACCCAGCAATATCTAATACTTTTGCTCTTGCTGCATCTATTTGTTGACGCTCATGTCGATTATTTTCATCTTTAATTCCTGGAGAACTACTTTCAATTATCAATTTTGACAAAGAGCATTTCCCGTACAACGCATAATACAATGCCACTCTGCCACCCATTGAATATCCGAGTAAAGTAATATCATAAGATTTGTATATATCTAATAACTCATCTAATTGTGTCGTAATGTATGGAAAGTCCCAAGTTACATCAATTGGTGATTGATCTTGTCCATGCCCTGGTAAATCGATTGTAAGAACATTAGCCTCTTGTGAAAAATATTGAACATCATCATTAAACGTACGACTATCACTAATAAAGCCATGTAAAAGTACTAATAACTGATTTGAATTATTTTGTGATTGATAGAAGTTATAGTGTAACATTTAGAATACCACTCAATTTCTTATATAGAATTTGATGTTGTGACATATTGTCATCTCGATTTGTTACCATTTCGTAAATATGTGAATTCATATGTGATAGCTTTTCTTGAGTGAAATCTGCCACATTATTAAATCGTTTGAATGTAAAATCATAAAGCAAGGCTGTATACTCAAAATTCAATCCAGTCGGCGTTCCAAACAAACGTTCAAAATATGCTTCAGCAGATGCTTTTTGTGGAAGATATGAGAATATACCGCCACCATCATTATTAAGTAAAACAATATTTAAATTAATATTATTAATTTTAGCCATTAAAAGACCATTCATGTCATGGTAGAATGCTAAATCGCCGATTATCAAAGTGATTTTCTTGTGTACAGCCATTCCAATAGCAGTTGATACAACTCCATCGATACCATTTGCACCGCGATTAGCATATACTTCAACTTCACTATTATAAAGTAGATTATCGACATCACGAACTGGCATACTGTTACTTACAAAAATAGCATCGTCTTTAGTTAATTTATCAATTAATATTTTTACAAATGCCGCTTCATCTGTTGCATTTGTCATATGTTTATCGATTGTATTTCTAGCCTGTGATTCAAGTGTTCGCCACATGTCTATCCAGTCTTTTCGATCGACAGCTGTTTCTTCGATAAGATTTCTAAAGAAATCATTTGCAGATATTTCATATGAAATACTCGGTGGCGTTGGAAATACATCTATCTTGTCATTATTCTGCACTAAAATTTGATATGCATTTGTGCGCTTAAGCCATTGATTTAATTTTTTTGAGATAACAGGTTTACCAACTCTTATTACGAAATCAACATCTAAGTCGAGACCTGCACGATAGTATAAATCATATGTCGTAATCACATTTGGATGATTATACTTACGTAATTGACTTAATGGATCTGCAAGTATAGGTATGTCATGCACGGTCGCATAAGTAAGTATTTGATCGATAGCTTGATGTTGCATATCACCAACTATTATTAACCCTTTTTTCTCTTTTAATATATGTCTGATGTCTTGAACATTAATATTTTTTTGATAATGCGGCAGCTTTTTAGAATAAGATGTTAGCCACTCTTGTCTTTCTAAGTTAGGTGTTAATGGTTCTCTAAATGGTAAATTAAAATGAATAGGACCTCTATGTGGACCATATAGATACTGACTTGCAATTTGCATTTGATAATAAATTGCGTCTAGCACGTAATCAGTACCATCTGCTACAGGCATATCAAATTGAAAATTAACATAATTTGCGAACATATTAACTTGATTAATTGCTTGTGGTGCCCCCACACTTCTTAATTCATGTGGACGATCACTTGTTAATACAATTAAAGGTATACGACTGATTTGGCTCTCTGCAATTGCTGGTGTATAATTTGCCGCCGCAGTGCCAGAGGTACATAAAATAGCTACAGGGCGTTCGCTACCTTTTATTAAGCCTAAAGCAAAAAACGCTGCACTACGTTCATCAGGATGTATCCATGTCTTAATATTAGGATGTGCTTCAAAAGCAATGGCCAATGGCGTTGATCTTGAGCCGGGACTAATTACAACTTCACGTACGCCATAGGCATATAACTCCGAAGCAAATGTATATACTTGTTTTGTTAGTGCGTCATTATGATTCATTCTTATCCACTACTCCTAAAGCATTCATCATCGGTGAAAATTTAACTGCAGTTTCAGCTAACTCACTATCAGGGTCAGAATCTTTTACGATACCACACCCTGCAAATAACGTGGTTTGATTTTGTTTTATTAACATTGAGCGTATTGCTACAATAAATTCACAATCATCATTCATGTCGATATAACCAACTGGTGCGCCATATAAGCCTCGTGTTCCAAATTCATTTTCTTCAATAAATTTAAGTGCTTCATTTTTAGGGTAGCCACCTAAAGCTGGTGTAGGATGCATTTCATCAATTAATCCTATAAAGGAATTGTTTTTTAACTGACCTTGAATTTGAGTATATAAATGATATAGATGGTCGTTTTTTAAAATATTAGGTGAATGATTATATTCAATATTATCAACATAAGGCGTTATGTCATCTAGAATACTTTTAACTACAAAATCATGTTCACCTAAATTCTTTTTATCTTTTAGAAATGCTTGTATATTTCTTTCATCTTCGTCTATGTCGTTAGATCGCTTAATTGTACCAGCTACAGCTTTTGTAGATAGAACACCGTCTTCTACTTTTAAAAGTTGTTCTGGCGTTTGTGAAAAGAATACAGATTGATTGGATTCTAAAATGAATAAATAGCTGTTTCTTTCACTTTGTAATGCTCGATTAAGCACATAAGGTATATTAATTGGTTTATCAAATTTAATCATACGACGTCTTGCAAGAACGATTTTTTTAGTTTCATCAAGCTGAGCAATCGCATCCCTAACGAGTTCTTTCCACTCATCAACATAGATATCTTCCATTCGTAAGATATTCCCCATTGTTTCAACAGGTTCAGCTTTAGCAATTTGAGTTTCTTCAAAGTAATTTACTACTTCTTTAAACTGTTCAATATCAAATTGGGCTCTTTCAACTGTATATGTCAGATAAGTAGTTTGTCCGATATTTGATATTAAAACTTGAGGTATCACAAAATGATTAATGCCAAATTCACGCCATTCATCATCAGATTTATGGCTAGAAAATTGAAATCCACCAATGACTTTCAAATGATGCTTTTCTATATCCGGGTGTACCAATTCAATATCTTTTTTAAATTTTTCCCACTCACGAAAGATCGATTGCTTATTATCAAAGTTATTTTTGAATCTTTGAACAGCATGATAGCCGAAAAATGAAGACGTATTATCATTTAAGCGAAAATAAAAGCGATCTCCTGCCTGAGATTCTGTTAAATTGAATAATTCATCAGGTGTAAGTTCTCTATCAATTTTCACTTCAACAGATACCCAGCTTTTGTTACTTTCATATATTGACTCAATAATGTCATCTTCCTTTATATTCGCAGCCATTCATTTCACTTCTTTCATTATCTATTTTTTCTCATTACAATATTGTATCATTTTTAACTATTTATGGTGGCATAATTGCTTAATCTTCTAGAGAAATATTTTACCTTGATTGACCTTTATTTACTATTCCTTTAAAATACATATGTTAAAAAAATACAATAAGAGGTAGATTAAATTATGGCAAATCAATATCAACAATATTCTACTGTTAGAAAATATTGGCATTTGATGCGACCTCATACTTTAACTGCTGCTGTTGTACCAGTTTTAGTTGGTACTTCAACTGCAAAACTTTTTTTATTAGGTAGTCAAGATAACATCAAATTCATGTTATTTATTGCAATGTTAATCGCTTGTTTACTTATCCAAGCTGCAACAAACATGTTTAATGAATACTATGACTTTAAAAAAGGTTTAGATGATCACACTTCCGTTGGTATCGGTGGTGCTATCGTAAGAAATGGTATGAGTCCAAAACTTGTCATGAATCTAGCAATTGCTTTTTATATCGTTGCTGCATTGCTTGGTATCTTTTTAGCAGCGAATAGTTCATTTTGGATCATTCCAGTAGGAATCGTCTGTATGGCAATTGGCTATTTATATACAGGTGGTCCAATGCCAATTTCTTGGACGCCTTTTGGTGAACTGTTTTCTGGTTTATTCATGGGTATGATTATTATTTTATTAGCGTTCTTCATACAAACTGGCAATATCAATAGCTTTGTGGTTTGGATTAGTATTCCAATAGTAATTACAATTGGTCTAATTAACATGGCTAATAATATACGCGACAGAGTCAAAGACCAAGCGAGTGGACGTAAAACTCTACCTATTTTATTAGGTAAACGCGCCTCAATTACATTTATGACAGTTATGTATATCATTGCATACGTTTTCGTTGTCTATACTGCATTATTTGTAGATGGTGGTTCACTATTTTATCTACTTGTCTTGTTATCATTCCCTATGCCAGTTAAAGCCATTCGTCGTTTCAAAAAGAATGATACACCTGCAAGTATGATGCCTGCTATGGCTGCAACTGGAAAAACAAACACAATTTTTGGTGTATTATACGCTTTAGGTATTTATATTAGTGCCCTATTAGGTGGCATTTAATATATCCTCAGATAAATTTAAAATATTTCATTGTAAGATGATACGGAGTGAGTCAATGAAACTAATTATAGTTTCTGTCTCCTCCGTTTTATTTTTTGCCTATGATGAATAGACCATATGTAAATATTGATGGCCATACAACTCTATATCCTCAGTCCATTTAAAACCTAAACGTTCGTATAATTTCTTAGCTCTTGGATTATCGTAGTCACAACTTAAGCTCCACTTTCTATCCGGGTATGTAGATATTAGATAATTAAATAATTTAGTTGCAATACCCTGTCCTCTATATTCCGAGAATGTTGCAACAGCCTCAATGTACCATTCATCATCTTTAGATTCTTTCAAAGGTAATGGCGTACCTATTGCTTTTATGTCCTCTTCCAACGGCAATTTATTCCATGCTGCTTCTAACTCTAATTCTTTATCACCCTTATATGCTATGATGCATCCTGCAACATGATTGTCTTGCTCATATACCCAAATGTTATTATAATTCGTTCTATAATTAATATTGACTATACTTTCTTCAATTGCATGAATAACACGTTCTTTAGTGATTTCTTGTACAATATCTAGTTCCATATCATGCCAAATGATATAACATAATTCCGCTATTTGCTTACTGTCGCTCGGACGTGCTTTTCTGATCAATTTACCATTCTCCTCTCCATAAATTTGTTAACTTTATTATATAAAATTTACAAATATTAATAAATTAATTGCAGCAAATTAAAACATTTTAATTGTAATTATAATCATTTTTTTCAATCACCTCAGTAATATTTGATTTAATTTTTGAAATGCTTAAAATATGAGATTAAGGAGGTAACATAGTTATGAGAGTTAATAAAACATTATATGTATTATGTTCTTTATTTTTGGGTGGTGTCGGCATTCATAAATTTTACGCAGACAAAGTGTGGCAAGGCGTGCTTCATTTAGTGTTCTTTTGGACTACTATTCCAACCATTATTTCAATTATCCATGGTATTATCATAATCTTTACAACTAAAGCTGATGAAAATGGCTATATATTTATACCAAATAACCGCCATCCAAAAATTTAATCAGTAATTTTAGAAATTATCTTTAATAATGTGTAGAACGGGTAAACTCAAATAAACATAAAAAAAGGAGTAAGCTAGTATGAATATTATCAAACGCGTACTTAGAATTGTTATAACAGGATATTTAGTAAAATGGATTCGTAATAAAATTGAGGGAAAATCAAACGGTGGTCAAAAATAAAATATAAAAAGGTCTATTCGCTAACTTTGATTTAAGTAGTGAATAGACCTTTTATAATGAGTTACAGGATCCTAATTTACTCATTGAGAAATGCCTCCAGATTTTTATATTCATTAGTAAAGTTAATAAAATCTTCCTGGTTCTTATTAATCAACGCATCATCAATCAATTTCATTAACTGTTTCTTTCGTCCTTGACGAAGCGCCTCTTCAATGACTAGCTCAACGCCTAAATCATTAACTGTCGTTACAAAATCTTCTAGTGTCGTATTTTTGACATTCGTTTTGTGATTCATTGTAATCACTGCCTTTCTTTTTTTTGTATAAGGATAGTATACAAGCTTATATTTTTTAAATCAATAGAATATTCTGACTTTTCGCAAAAAATAAGTGTAATTTTATATGTAATGATTACCTTGACAACATATAAAAATTTTATATAATAAATTTATATTATTAATCGTTGAGTTTTTAGCGCTTAATAATGATATAAATTTAAGGAGGTTAAGAGATGACAAATATTTCTCAAAGCCAAAATACTGTATATATTATTCGAAAAGGAGATATGATAATCAAACCCGTCATTGATGATTATGAGCAAACAAAAGGATCTGAAATATGGAAATATGATTCTACAATAGTTTCAAGCCCATTCAAAACTCAAAAAATCGTCGAACGCTCATGTAAATTTTATGGTAATAGCTATATTAGTAAGAAATCCGAAACACAACGAATTGCCGGCATTACTAGTAAACCACCTATTTTATTGACTCCTCTCTTCCCCACTTATTTTTTCCCTACGCATTCAGACCGTTTAGAAGAAAACATGTGGATTAATATGCATTATGTACATGAAATTAAGCCTCTTAAAAATCGAAAATGTAAAATTATTTTTGCAAATCATCAAACATTAACACTTAATGTTTCCTACCACAGTATTTGGCACCAATACTCTAACTGCATTTTTTATTATTACATGGTCGATAAACAATCTCGTATGAAGTCAAACAATCCAGAAATGCCAATTGATTATGAAAAAACGACTTTAAATATTTTCGAAGCACTTTCACATTATTCACTATTACAAGATAAATAGTTTTACGTTTAATTTTAAATCATACGGGACTTTTATATTAATATAGTGTAAATGTTCCGTATATTTTTAAATATAATCCCTTGCAAATTTTAAGTTTATTGATATAATAATATTTGTGCTCATAGAGATACATTATATAAATACATATTATTCCGCAGTAGCTCAGTGGTAGAGCTATCGGCTGTTAACCGATCGGTCGTAGGTTCGAATCCTACCTGCGGAGCCATATGGAAACGTACTCAAGTTGGCTGAAGAGGCGCCCCTGCTAAGGGTGTAGGTCGCGAGAGCGGCGCGAGGGTTCGAATCCCTCCGTTTCCGTCATTTTAAACCCTCCATTTATTGGAGGGTTTTTTACATTTCTATTTTCCACTCATAAAATCTAATTTACTCCTTTTGCATTTTCAAATAAATTATCTATTAAATTATTAATTTACTCTTTAGCATTAATTTAATGTTAAAACTTACATTAATTTAAAATATTAAAACTTTAAAATTTAAAAATATTTCGTTCCATATGTCTAATTTATATAATATACTTATTTGTATAAAATATAAATTTTAAAGGAGAATGTTAAATAATGGCTGATCGACATTTTGAGAGCAATGAAGCGCAAAGACAATGGCAACAATTTCAAGATTACCAACAGCATAAGTCCAATAAGAAAAAAGGATGGTTATGGGGATGTGGTGGTTGTGGTGGTTGCCTAGTTTTATTAATCCTTATCATAATAGGAATATCAGCTTGTACTGCTTCTTTTAGTAATTCTAATAATAGTCTTAATTCTAATAATACTGAGCAACAAAGTTCAAATGATTCTGATGCTACTAGAGAACAAAAATCGGCTCTTAATAAAGCTAAGACATATTCTGATGTTATGCACATGTCTAAACAAGGTATTTATGATCAATTAACATCTGATGCAGGAGAAAAATTCCCAGAAGATGCTGCTCAATATGCAATTGATAATCTTAAAGTTGATTATAAGAAAAATGCTTTAGAAAAAGCTAAGGATTATGCAAATCAACAAGATATGTCTAATGATGCAATTTATGATCAACTCACTTCTAGCTACGGTGAAAAGTTCACGCAAGAAGAAGCGCAATATGCTATAGATCATTTAAATAAATAAAAATATAGCGGCTATAGGTTAAATCCTATATAGCCGCTTAGTTATATTAATAAGACATCAATTTTAAAATATCTTCTTTTTCAATAGCGCCGAAATAATGATAGAAATCAAACTCTTCCATTGCTTCTTTAATGTGATTGTAATCATGCAACACACCTACAAGTGCGTTCTCCAACTCTGTTACATCACCTTCACCAAAGAAATCTCCGAATATTCTAGCATGTTCAATTTTGCCTTTTTTAACATCAAATTTGACTTGTACAAATCCTTTTTCAAATTTTTCATCGCGTTCAAAATTATACTTAGGATTTCGACCGTAGTTCCATTCCCAGGTACGGTATTTCTCATTACTTAATGCTTCTATATTCTTCCAATCTTCGTCTGTTAACTTATATTCTTCAACTTCATGTTCACCAAAAATTGTTTTTAGAATGATTTGTTTAAAGTCATCAATTGAAATCGATTCTTCTAAAAATTCATCGATATTTGCTACACGCTTACGCACTGACTTAACACCTTTAGATTGAATTTTTTTAGGATTAACTTTCAATGCATTTTGTACTTCTCCCAAGTCACTATTTAACATTAATGTACCGTGACTAAACATTCTATCTTTAACTTTAACCATGGCATTCCCTGAAATTTTAGCTTGCCCTACTTGAATATCATTACGACCAGTCATTTCAGCATCTACACCCATTGATTGAAGTGCTTGTACAATTGGCTCTGTAAACTTTTTAAAATTATGGAAGCTATTACCGTCATCATCTGTAATAAAACTAAAATTTAGATTTCCTTGGTCATGATATACAGCGCCACCACCTGAAATACGGCGTACAACATGTATGTTATTTTCATCTACATATTGTTTATTAACCTCTTCTATAGTATTTTGATTTTTTCCGACAATGATAGACGGTCCATTTACATAAAATAGAAAGTAACTGTCATCCGAAGGTAAATGTTTTAACACGTACTCTTCCATGGCAAGGTTAATTGTAGGATCAATAATATTATTATTGCTTACAAATTTCATCTATATCTCTCCTTTGACTCTCTCGTATATGCCCTTAGTTTAGTTATGCCTTATATTTAGTTATTTTGCCAATTATTTACTCAAATTTGACATTATTTTCATAATTAAAATATTATTTGCCATTTTTAGCATATATTTGTTTATTATTATGCAAATTTTTAGTACAATATAGCCTAGTTATGAATTTAGGAGGACTCCGTATGACTGTTGCAGAAGTAGGAAATATCGTAGAATTTTATGACGGTTTAAGAGGCCGTGTTGAGAAAATTAATGACAATTCAGTTATTGTAGACTTAACAATTATGGATAACTTCAATGAATTAGACTTACCAGAAAAAACAGTTATTAATCATAGACGATATACTATCGTTGAATAAGAAGGTATACATTAAAATGAAAAATATATCAAAAGCTTTAATTTGGTTTATAGCAAGTTTCATTGTATTCCATTTGATTTTATTTGTTATGTGGGGAGAGCATCAAGAATACTGGTATCTATACACTGGTATTATGTTAATTGCAGGCATTAGTTATGTATTTTACCAAAGGGACATAGAATCTAAAAGACTTTTAACTTCTATCGGAGTTGGTATCGCTACAGGTATCGTCTTGGTTATAATACAATTAATTTTTTCATTACTTTCACCACAAATAACATATGCAGAACTTATTAAAGAATTATCAAGAACAGGTGTTTATTTCAAATGGCAAATGTTAGTGACGTTAATTTTTGTAATTCCTTGTCATGAGTTATACATGAGAACTGTTTTGCAAAAAGAACTGACTCAATTTAAATTGCCTACTTGGTTAATCATCTTGATTACTGCATTATGTTCTAGTTCTTTATTTATTTATTTAGATAAATGGTGGATAGTAGCATTTATTTTTGTAGCTCAATTAGTATTATCATTGAGTTATCAATATACGCGTCGCATCGTAACTACCTCTTTAGGACAAATTGTGGCAATTATACTATTATTAATATTTCATGGATAAAAAACTTTTCTTAGTTTTAACTAAGAAAAGTTTTTTTGAAGTAAGTTACAATTTAAATACGTTTACTTATATGAGTACTATTTTTAATACGTTACTGAAAAATTAGAGTCCAACTTTAAATAATAATTAGGTTGATTTAGCTTTTCAGCGATAAGTGAACTCATCGGTCGATCATATGTGGAATGAAGTATTGATTCATCTTCCAAGTATTGACGATAATTTCTATAACAATAATCTGTCATTGTAACTCTATACTTTTCATCTAACTCAATATTTTTTATATTAACTCTATCAAAACGAGGCGCTAACATATCTACCTCATAATCAAATCCTTGCCACAATGTACATAATGTTTCATCAATAATAGTCATACTTAATTGATCTTGCTCAAATTGAATATAAGAATAAGTATATTCAAGCATCTTTTTAATTTGATGGCCTCTAAGTGTTATATCTATTGCTTTATCAGGATGTGGATAAGCATTATAGACACCCTCATTAGTCACTATACCTTTTAATCCCTTTTCGCCATTTTTAGGCACGTTAATACAAGTAATATTATTCTCATAGGCTAAATGTAGACTATCATGTAATAATTGTATAAATGGGTGTGGACTACTTAGTAAGTCTTCCAAGCCATTAACTTGTAAATCGACTTTATTCTCTGAAACAATATCCTTTGACCAATGTTCTAAGGCTTTACGATCATAATACGTTGTCTCAAGTAATTCCTGATCTTCTGGATACTCACTTAAATTAATTACTGTAGATTCAATATCTTCTTTTTCGAACGAGTTCGTACGTTTTTTAAATTTAATTTTGACGTGTACTAACTCTTGAGCATCTTGTCCTGCTTGAACATACACTGTTTCAAAATCATTACCTATAATCGTTTGATGCTGGTGCGCTGTTATCATTAAATCGATCACACCTATTTCCTTCATTATTTTTTCCGCTTCATGAGAACCTTTTCTATGTCTTGTATTCGTTTGATTTATTTTATATAGTCCTCCATGATAGATTACAATTAAGAAGTCAGGATGTTCACTTTCATGTATATATCTAATCCAGCGTTTAGCAGATAATAGTGCTTTTTCAATACTAACCTCTTTCTCCATTTCAGCGAATTCGTTTTTCATTAATCCATCTGCAGTTAAACCTACAATTGCGATTCGAACATTATCGTATTCTTTAATTATATAAGGTGTTGAGAAGTATGGTTCCTTTGTTAATGCAAATTCTATATTCGCAGATAACCATTGAAACCTTGATAGTGATACTGCTTTAGTCAAAAATGATAATCCAAATTTAAAATCATCCGGACTTATACCACTAGCATCATACTGCATAGCATTCATTAATTTAATCATAGGATGACGTTTATAGGGTGCGACAATAGCATAATAATGCGCAGCCAATGAGCCAGCTACACTTCCCCCACTATCTAATAAAATGACTTTATCATTGTTTTCTCTAATATTTTTAACATAGGTACCAGCACGATATATATTTGATCCAAAATCTCCATTCATAAAATGACTATGCATATCGGATGTTGCCAAGATATCTATATTTATATGTTCATTTTTCTCCAATTTACACACCCCTTATTTAAAGCTAGTTTAACATTTATTAATCTGTAGTTGCTATTTATTTCTAATCAAAAAAGCATTCTCAGAATTAATAATTTCTGTGAATGCTAATCTATTTAACCAATTTGAACACGTTCTTTAGGATAATGGTATTTATCCGGTTCTTTACGTCCAGCTATCATAATAATAAATGAAATTAAACCAACACGACCTATAAACATTAATATCATTAGTATTACTTTAGTAAGTCCACTAATATTGTCTGTAACACCTAAAGATAGACCACATGTTCCAAAGGCTGACATGACTTCAAAGAATACTTGTAGAAATGTTAAATTTGTTTTTTCAGTAGCGAGAATAACAATCATACTTACGAATGTTAGAATTGACGCCATAGTAAATACGGCGAATGAACGTTGAATATCAACTACATGTATTTCTCTATTGAATACTTTTATAGCTGTTTTTTCAGCATTATTATTAAAATTAATTACAAAGAGAATTAGTATCGCAAATGTAGTTGTACGTATACCACCACCAACTGAACTTGGAGATGAACCAATAAACATGAGGATACTCATAATTACATTCGTTGCATCACTAAAGTTTGTTACATCAATGGTTTGTAATCCAGCACTACGTGTTGTTGCAGATTGAAATAATGAATAAAATAAGGATTGATGCCAACTTAATCCTTTAAAAGCATGGTGATGTTCTAATGCTAATATGGCTACAACACCAAAAACAAATAAAAATAGATATGTGCATGTAGTTATTTTGGTAAATAGTGAAAATCTAAAATGACTGACTCTATTCCTTACATATGCTCTGATTTCAAGTAATACAGGAAATCCTATTGATCCTAATACGATTAGAAACATGACAATCGTTTGAACAAAATAATCCTTAGCGTAAGGTATTAATGATTGCCCTGTGATATCTAGTCCACCGTTAGTTGTAGCAGAGACAGACACAAATAAACCTTGCATGAGTGCATTTTTTAAATCTGGATTATCTCTATAGAAATAAAAAGCTAATAACAATGCACCTATAAATTCTATTGTTAATATCGTTTTGATGATTTCTAATATCAGCTTAACGGTTCCACTCATTGTATCTTTATTATTATCTAACATAATTAATTGGCGTTCGCGGATACCTATATGTTTCCCTAACACAACCCATAATACTGTACCAATCGCCATGACGCCAATACCGCCTATATTAAGTATGATTAATATAATAATTTGGCCAAATGTTGAATATGTATCTACTATGTTAACGGGAGATAGTCCAGTAACACTAATTCCTGATACAGCAACGAATAGCGTATCGATTGGGCTAACATCAACACCATGTTTATGCACAAATGGGAGGTTTAATAATAAAAAAGCGACAACTATGGCTATCAAATAATATAAAACTATCCCCTGTTGAGGGCTAGATTTTTTAAATAACTTACTGAAAATAGACACTCATTTGTCACCTCAACATTATTTCAATTTTATTTTTATATCTTGAGATTTTCCTTCTCTATAAATTTCAGCCGACAATGTTTTTAAGTCTTGTCTATGATTAAAAATTATTTGTCTATACTGTAAATTATTTTGAATTGATTTACTATCTAATTCTACAACTACATCACCAATTTTTAAACCTGATTTTTTACCTAAACCATTTTCTTTTAACATTTCTACTACGATTCCGTTTTGAACATCTTCGGGCACTTTTAATAAATTTCTTTCATAAGGTAATAAATCTGAAACATTTTTAATTCCAATACCAGTATTAGGATATTGAATTTCACCATTTTTCTCTAATTCCTCAGCAATTTCTCGTGCATCATCAATTGGAATTGCAAAGCCCATGCCTTCAATATTAGGCATATTTATTTTTAACGATACTAAGCCTACTAATTCTCCAACTCTATTGACGACAGCACCTCCTGAATTACCTGGGTTAACTGAAGCATCAATTTGAAATGTATTAACCAATTCATCATTCTTATTATCTTTATCGAAGTCGACAGGTACTGCCCTATTTAATCCAGAAACAATACCTTTCGTCACTGTATTTTTAAAATCATTTCCAAGTGGATTACCAACAACTAGGATGGATTCACCTAGCTTTAAATGTTTTGAATGACCTATTTTAATTGGCTGCACGTTTTTATTTTTTATCGTTGCTTTAAGCACTGCAATATCTGACCACATATCTCTCCCAACAACTGTAGCAGTAGCTGTTTTATCATCATCATATGTAATGTTTACTCTTTTATTACTTCCAACTATATGTGTATTGGTTAAAATAAAAAAAGTATCGTCTACAGCTTTGTAGACGACACCTGAACCAACTTCATTATTTGAGTTTGTATTTGTTTTATCAATTGTTTGTGTTGTTATGTTCTTAGGTGTGTCATTCTCAATTGGTACCACTGATTTAACAGCTGTTTCTGCATTCTTCATTGTTGTTGTGTATTTCGTATCATTGTTACTACTTTGTTCAATACTACTATTTTGATTAATCGTTGAGATAATTGCACTAATTAGTATAACAATTAATATGATTGCAACTACTATGACTATTTTAAGCCAATGCAATTTTAAAAAGTCTTTTACTTTGTCCATCGTATCATTGCTCTTAGGCTTATCTTCTGAGTGTTCATTTTCTTCTGACTTATTAGAATGAGCTAAATTTTGACTAGACGCACTCTTTATGTCTTGATTATCTTCAACTTCATTGCTTTTATCTTTAGTATGTGAATTTAATTCTTGGTTAGAAGTTTCATTAGAACTTGCTTTTTGTTCTTTTTGTTCAATTTTTCGACTTTCATTTATTTCTAAAACGTCTTTCGATGATGCTTTAGTCTCTTTTTGTTTTTTAGTTTGTTCACTTTTATCAAGATGATTAACTTCACTTTTATTAATATTAACTTGTTGTTTTCCTTTATTCTTTTCAACTCTACTATATTTGGGTTCTATTTCAGCATGTTTGGAAGGAGTAAAATTATTGTCTTCTTTCTCTTGTTTTTCCACTTCGTCAGTAGGTTTAGTTACCTTATCATTATTTTCTTTATGTTCATTTTTTAGTTGTTGCTCTTCAGGTAGTGTTAAATGATGCGTGTTAGTATCATTTAATTCTTGATCAGATTCATTATCAGATCGTAATTTAGCTAGATGTTGTTGCTGGTGAATTTCTTCTTGTGTTAATTTCTCAATTCTTGCTTTTCGCATGTTATCTTTAACACGTTCTTCATTAACTTTTGCTTGTTCTTGCTCTTTTTTGGCAAGTCTCTCACGTTGTTCTCTCTCACGTTCTAATCGTTCTTCGCGTTCTTCATTATGGAAATACTCATGTCGTTTTCGACGATACTGTTCACGTGGTATTACGTGTTTTTTATCATTATCCAAAGGTGTCCACTCCTATCGACTAACTCACAATCTATCATGCTAACGTTAAATTATGTTTTGTGGTTGTGGCTTTATTTAATTTATTCATTAACTAAAGTTTAATATCAATATCGCCAATTAGCAATGAATTGAAGGTTCAAAATTGAATTTTTCTTATCAAATCACTAAATTGCACAATTTATAATAATAAAGCCTTTTAAACTTGATGATACACATCAAATCTAAAAGGCTCGAATCAATTATTTAATACTATTTATTGGCTTTCTTCTTGTTGCTACGTACTGACGTTAACCAACCGATTACGACTAAAAGAATCATAACTGTCCAGAAGATAGCTTGCCATAATGTACTATGAGGGAAATGTTCAGGTAAAATACCTATATCTTCATGAGCAAGTACTATAACAACTAATTTAATACCTACCCAACCTACAATTGCGAAGGCAGCTCCTTCTAATCCAGGATATTTATTTAGTAAGTCAACAAACCATGTAGCGGCAAAACGCATTAGAATAACACCGATCATTCCGCCAATAAACATTACTGAGAATTGACCTAGGTCCATGCCACCAAAATGAATGCCAACTTCAGGTAATGTTACAGCAATTGCCATCGCTGCTAACATTGAGTCAATTGCAAAAGCTATATCTGCAAATTCAACTTTTAAAACAGTGCCCCAAAATTGCATAGGTCCGACTTTTTTCTCTACGCCAGACTCGTCAAAATGATGGTCGTCACCCTCAGGTTGATCTTCATGTTTTTTGTGGAAGAATTGCCAGAGATTTCTTATTGACATAAAAATTAAATACGCGGCACCAAGTGCTTGGATAAACCAGAAATTTGCGATAATACTAATTAAGAATAAGGCAAGAAAACGGAATACAAATGCACCTAGCAAACCATAAAATAACGCTTTTTTACGTTGTTCAGGTGGTAAATGTTTTACCATAACAGCCATTACAACCGCATTATCAGCTGCTAATAGCCCTTCTAAAAATACAAGAACGAGAATTACCCATAGGTAAGGTAAAATTAAACTCGGATCCATAGTGGACAGCTCCTTTTTGTTTTAATACAAATAAAGAGACCTATGCTAAATAATAGCAAAGGTCTCACTTAGCAAATAAATGCCCACTTTACCGGAAGATAATACTTCGTAATGACGATAAAGCGCTAACCATCAAGTAGTTAATGGTCTTCAAGTTACTCCCCTCTGACAGATTGTCATAGGTATTCATTTGTTAAGTGTATTATACACTATACTTAATATAAATAAACAATTAACGTTTAACAAATTGTCTATTTAAAGAGATATTTTTAAATACCCATTATTTTCAATCATAATCTTATAAAAGACTATACAATTTAATTTCTGAGAATTTTTCTTCGAACCAGCGTGTTGCAAATTCATTTTCGAATAAAAAGACGAAATTATCATATCTATCTTTCACTAATATTGAACGAGACGTGTTCATTTTATCTTGAATATCATCTTCGTTTTCAATCCAACGCGCAATTTTTCTACCAACAGGTTCCATAACAACATCAACGTTATATTCGTTTTTTATTCGATGTTCAAACACTTCAAATTGTAATTGACCAACGGCACCTAAAATAATTTGATTAGTGTGAAGCGTTTTATAATATTGGATTGCTCCCTCTTGAACAAGCTGTTCAATTCCTTTATGGAAATGTTTTTGCTTCATTACGTTTTTAGCTGAAACTTTCATAAATATTTCCGGTGTGAATTGAGGTAAATCTTGGAAACTATATTTTTGCTTGCCACCAACTAAAGTATCTCCAATTTGATAATTACCTGTATCATATAAACCAATGATATCTCCAGCTACTGCATGGTTAACAGTTTCTTTATCGTCAGCCATAAATGATGTTGAACGCGTAATTTTTTGTTTTTTGCTCGTACGTTGTAATGTTACATCCATACCACGTTCGAATGCACCGCTAACAACACGCATAAATGCAATTCTATCACGATGTTTAGGGTCCATATTAGCTTGAATTTTGAAAATAAATCCAGAAAATTCATCATCAAATGGGCTTACTTCAATTTCTTCATTTGTCTGACGTGCATTAGGCATCGGTGCATGATCAACATATGCATTCAAGAAGTTTTGAACACCGAAGTTAGCTAATGCAGAACCAAAGAATACAGGTGTTAATTCACCATTTAATAGCGCATCATTATCAAACTCTTCACCCGCTTCTTCTACAAGCATAAATTCTTCGATAGCTTGAGCAAATGCACTGTCATTACGAATAGCATGCTCTTCTTGTAGTTCATAATCATCATCTAAGTGTAAAACATTTTCTTCATCTCTAAATGGCTCTATAGATTTAGACTCACGATCGATAATACCAAAGAAATTTTGACCCATACCAATTGGCCAGTTCATAGGGTAAGTATCAATGTTTAATGTTTCTTCAATCTCATCTAATAATTCAAATGGCTCTTTACCTACGCGGTCCAATTTATTAATGAATGTAAAAATTGGAATTCCTCTCATTTTACAAACTTTAAATAGCTTTAAAGTTTGAGGTTCAATACCTTTAGCACAGTCAATAACCATCACTGCACTATCTACTGCCATTAAAGTACGATAAGTATCTTCTGAGAAATCTTCGTGTCCTGGTGTATCTAATATATTAATTTTGTAATCATCATAGTCAAATTGCATCACTGAACTCGTTACTGAAATACCACGTTCTTGCTCCACTTTCATCCAGTCACTAGTTGCAAATTTACCTGTTTTTTTACCTTTAACTGTACCCGCTTCTCTAATTGCACCACTAAAATATAATAACTTCTCAGTCAGTGTCGTTTTACCAGCATCCGGGTGAGATATTATGGCAAACGTTTTTCTTGATTCAACTTCTTCTTTTAAACTCATCTATTAATCTCCTTTAAAATCATTCACAATCCAGTTTGTTAAATTCGAAGCAATTTTGTTTGCTTCATTTTCCTCGATAAAAGCAAATAATTGCATTACCAATTCTTCCTTAACCTCATTACTGTCCATATTCAAATCAAGTTCTATTGACCAAAATATATCTGGAATAGCCAACATGATTTGATTTTTATCTTCAATTATATAAAAGTAAACATTAACAATTTCGTCATTTATAGATAATTGTTTAATTTTCACTTGGGCCACCGCCAAATTTTTTGTATGCCGCTTCAAGTCCAATTAAATCATCTCTATGTGGCACTTTAATATGTCCAGGCATGATTTGATATGGTTCTCTTCCTTTAGAAGCTAATACTACTGTATCGCCCGGTACAGCTATATCAATGGCATGTTTGATCCCTTCAGCTCTGTCATCAAATTCAACATAACGATCATGAGTTGCGCCTTTTGCTAGTTCAGCAGTCAACATTTTTGGATCATCATTAGCAGGATTATCTGGCGTAAATATTACGTAATCTGCTCTACAAGCTACTGCGCCCATTTCAGGTGTTTTAGTTAAGTCACGTTCTCCAGCCATTCCAATTAAAAAGATTAATTTTTGTTTCACGAAGGGTTTTACTGCATCTATAAGTTTATTCATTCCGTCAGCAGTATGCGCATAGTCAATAATTAAATCAATTGGTAGCGAAGGATCTAGAACTTCCAAACGCCCTTCAACTGGCTCTAAATTCTCAACTACTCTGACGATATCTTCCATAGATATTCCTTTACTCCAGACGGCAATCATGGCAGCCATAATATTTGAAATATTAAATTTACCTACATATGGTGTTTTAACACTGTATGTACCTATAGGCGTATCGAAATCAAATTGAACACCTTGTAAAGATTCTTGAATATTTTTAGCCATAAATTGAGCGTCATGGTCTATTCCATATGTAAATATTTCATATGGTGTAACTGATGCTAAATATTTGGAGAAATCATCATCATTATTTAAAACAGCATATTTCTCTTTCGATAAGTCTTCTCCCAGTTGACTAAATAACAATGATTTAGCATGTCCATAGGCTTCCATTGTGCCATGAAAATCTAAATGGTCTTGAGTTAAATTTGAGAATATCGCAACATCAAATTCTACACCTCTTAATCGCCCTAGTGATAAACCGTGACTAGATACTTCCATAGTCATAGCTTCCGCATTTTCATCAACCGCTTGCTTAATCTTTTTAGTTAAAGACACTGTTTCTGGTGTTGTATTGGCACCTTTAGTTTTATGTTCATTTATTTGGAAACCATTTGTTCCTAAATATGCGCTTCCTTTACCTAAACCTCTATAAATAAGATGAATCATAGTAGCAATTGAAGTTTTGCCATTAGTGCCTGTTACACCTATTGTAGTTAATTGATGGCTAGGATAATCATATAAAATATGTGCTAACAGGCTAGCAACTCTTAATGTATCTGGTACGATAACCTGCGTCACGTCACCGTTAATGTCTTGTTGATGGTTAACCACAATGACTTTTGCACCTTGATCAACAACATTTTGACAAAATTTATGGCTATCAACTGTATAGCCTTTTGATGCGACGAATATACTCCCTTCACTAGCGGTACGTGAATCTGTAGTGATATCAGTAACATTTATATCTAAAGTACCTATTACTTGTTTAACTCGTATTTTTTCGAACAACTCATTCGCATTCAAAATGTATCGCTCCTTTTTTTACAATAATTTTATTATACACGTTTTGAAGTTGTTGATAAATTTATAATCATTAAAATATTGATTAGATTTAATACGAACTTGATATGTTTTACACCTCAAACTAAAGATTTCATTAATATAATTAAAGGAATTATTAATTAATAGTTAATTATTTTAAAATTTCCTATATATATCACTTTAATTCAATACTTTTAAATCTATTAATGCTAGGATAGTTATATAAAGATGATGTTAAATTCCTTAATATGCTATAATGCACTATAAATGAATTTTATACTTTCAATAAAGGGTATATATATTATGATAACTATGTACGTATGTTTATTGCTACTATAGTTAAATCAGAATGCGTTATTGCGTGTTTTAAATTTAAATTAATGGAGGGTGACTATTAATGGTTACTCAAAATAAAAAGATATTGATTATTACCGGCTCATTTGGAAATGGACATTTACAAGTGACACAAAGTGTTGTTAATCAACTCAATGAAATGAACTTGTCTCATCTATCAGTTATTGAGCATGATTTGTTTATGGAAGCACACCCAATCTTAACTTCTATTTGCAAAAAATGGTATATCAATAGCTTTAAGTATTTTAGAAATATGTATAAAAACTTTTATTATAGTCGCCCTGATGAATTAGATAAATGTTTTTATAAATATTATGGATTAAATAAATTAATCAATCTACTACTTAAAGAAAAACCAGACTTAATCTTATTGACATTCCCTACTCCAGTAATGTCAGTGCTAACAGAGCAATTTAACATAAATATTCCAATCGCAACTGTTATGACAGATTACCGTCTACAAAAAAACTGGATAACGCCTAACTCTCATAGATATTATGTAGCTACTGACGATACCAAACGTGATTTCGTAAATGTTGGTATCCCTGCTTCTGATATAAAAGTGACTGGAATACCTATTTCCGATAAATTTGAATCTGACATCGATAAAGTTGCTTGGTTGAAGAAACATAATTTAAATCCTGATAAACCAACTATTCTGATGTCTGCCGGGGCATTTGGTGTATCAAAAGGATTTGACTATATGATTGATAACATCCTTCAGAAAAGTCCACAATCACAAATCGTAATGGTTTGTGGTCGTAGCAAAGGGTTAAAACGTACTTTAGAAATACAATTTAAATCATATGACAATGTCCTTATTCTAGGATATACAAAACATATGAATGAATGGATGGCATCAAGTCAACTTATGATTACAAAACCAGGTGGCATAACGATTTCCGAAGGTTTAACACGTAGTTTACCAATGATCTTCTTGAATCCGGCTCCAGGTCAAGAGCTTGAAAATGCATTATATTTCCAAGATAAATCATATGGCAAAATCGCGAATACACCTGAAGAAGCTATAGATATTGTTTCTGATTTAACAAATCACGAGTACCGCTTACAAGCTATGACTAATAAAATGACTGAAGAAAAGGTTAACCATTCAACTTATAGACTATGTACCGATTTATTAAATATCTTAGACAGTTCATCACAACAACAAGAAATATATGGAAAGGTTCCTTTATATGCCAGATTCTTCGTTAAGTAATAAAGGAATTAGTAAGAACTTCAAGATAATGCTCGTTATTTTGTTCTTAATGGAGTTTGCACGGGGAATGTATGTATTAAGTTACGTTAATTATTTACCAACCGTTACCTCTATTGCTGTTGCAGTGACTTCAGCGGCATTATCAATTCACTTTATATCCGATGCGGCAACGAATTTTGTCATCGGATTTCTTTTGAAAAAATTTGGTACTAAGCTAGTATTAACCTTAGGTTTTTTATTAGCTTTTATTAGTTTATTCTTAGTCATTTGGTTCCCAACTAATCCAATAGTTATCATTTTGAGTGCTATCATGTTGGGTATTGCTGTTAGTCCTATATGGGTTATCATGTTATCTAATGTAGAGGAAGCACAACGTGGTAAACAAATGGGCTATGTTTACTTTGCTTGGTTATTAGGATTACTCGTAGGATGGGCATTTATGAATGTTCTAGTTAAATTACATCCTACTCGATTTGCATTTATGATGTCACTTGTTGTAGTCATTGCATGGGTATTGTATTATTTTGTTGATATTAAATTAACAAATTACAATACTAAACCTGTTAGTGAACAATTAGGACAAATCGTTAATGTTATGAAACGTCACTTAGTGTTATTCCCTGGTATTTTATTACAAGGTGCTTCTATTTCAGCATTGCTACCTATACTACCTACATATGCTACAAAGGTAGTAGGCGTAAGTACTATTGAGTACACCATTGCCATCGCTATAGGTGGCGCCGGTTGTGCCTTTGCAATGTTATTTTTATCTAAGATTATTGATAAAAATAGTAACGGCTTTATGTATGCAGTTATTTTTACAGGTTTTATACTATTCACAGCGTTTATCTTTGGTTTATCTTTAGTAACAAATATCCTTATCGTTTGGATTGTAGCGATATTTATAGGTTTAATGTATGGGATATTATTGCCTGCATGGAATACATTTATGGCAGGGCAAATTGAACCCGCTGAACAAGAAGAAACTTGGGGCGTATTTAATAGTGTTCAAGGATTTGGTTCTATGATAGGTCCTTTATTTGGAGGCTTAATCGCTCAGTTTTCTAATGGTTTAAATAATACATTTTATTTTTCTGCAACAATCTTTTTAGTATTAGCGATATTCTACGGTGTTTATTTTGTAAAGTATCAAGGCAAAGCAAATCGTTTCTAATAAAAAGTAGATAAAATACTAAAAATCTAGTTAATGTACATCATACATTGTACATTAGCTAGATTTTTATTTTACATATTATTTAATTTTACGCTAACTTGAAAGAATCAATCACTTTCCATTTATCCTCTTCTTCGTCATAGCGTAATAATGATAGTTCTTCAATTTTTTCTTTAAGGTCTACCCCTACTAATTCTACTTGACCAAATATATCCTCGAATTCTTGGCTTGTTAAACCTTGAGCAATCGTAAAGTGTGGCACGAATGGATGCTCAGCTTCACCATGAAAATCTTCAGTATTAAATAAATTGAAAAGTTGTTCTAATTCATCAGTTTTAGCAACTTTAAAATAAATTACATTGTTAGTTGGTTTAAAGCTTGAAGCTTTTGTAGCATGAACATCTACAGATCCAAAACCTTCTAATCTTTTTTTAACTTCTTCTTTTACTGAATCTAATTCATCATCATTGATTTCAAAGTGTGATTTGATCGTAATATGAGGCATGATACGTGCATACTCAGTATCATAACGTTTACGATAACCATTCACTTCATCTTGAAATGATTTTGACGGAATTAATGCTAATCCTATATTCATTGAAATTCCTCCTTTGTTTAACATATTACTATTATAGCAAAATTCTATATATTACGTTATTAGTTAGCAGAATTTTTTGAAAATGTTTACATTATCTAAACATTTTATTTCGTAGTATTGTACATTTAATTATCTCAATTAAATCTTAGCATTGATGATACAATTAAAAATACAAGTAATTAAACTTCATTTGACTCTTGTGTAATTACTTCATCGCTTAAATAATATTTAAGTATGTCTGATAATAGCGGTTTCCAAGATTTCCAGTTATGTCCACCCTCAAATTCTAAATAATGATATGTGAGCTCTTTGTCTTTAATGACTGTTGCTAAATCTCTATTTGGTGTTAAAAAGTTTGCACGTTCTCCAGTTGTTGGCAAAGCAAAATCTTCTTCTTCTAAACCAATAGCGTGCCAAATAGACAATTCACTATATTGTATACACTTATTAAATTTATCTATTACAGTTTCATCTGAATGCGGGCTAAGCATTGCTACTTGACTGAAAATAGTTGGGTAAGTCAATGCGGTTAAAAGTGCTATACTACCAGCAAGACTATCTCCTATTAAAATTCTGGCATTACCTACTTTATAAGTTGGAAACGTCTTATCAATAAATGGCAGCAATTCTTTACCAATAGCTTGTACGGTTTTATGACTTCTAGTACCCTGTGGATGAAATTCTTCTCTACGTTTATCAACATCTTCATAATGAAATCCAACTATAATGGCTCGTTGAATTTCATCTTCTCTTCTCAACCGTTCATATTCACGTTGAAATCTTCCAAATCTTAAAAAATCTAGCCCGTCAAAACATATAATGACTTGATACTTAAATAATTCAGAGTAATCTTCAGGCAAATATACTGATAATGTAACATCTCTTTCTAAGATATTACTATGTAATATATATTTATTAATTTTGCCTGATTTGAAATTCGACATAATATTGACGCCCCCTAAATAGAATATACTTATTGTATCAAGATAATGATGACTTTTAAATCTCTGATAAAAATCTAATGTTTCATACTCACGAAATTTGGTAATTTATACATAGTTATAACACTTTTTTCAAAATGTAGCTCTATATTTATTAATTACAATATTAAATATGAACTTCATTAATCTCAGTGTATCTCTCTAGAAGTCAAAATTTCCCTTTTTAACGCGTCTTAATTGATATATACTAATTAAATAATGATCAAATGAAAATAGGAGGACGTAAGCTTATGCTTAACAAAGTTTGGTTCCGAACAGGAATTGCCCTAGTTATCTTGTTCGTGCTAATTAAATTGTTTATGGAAGTACAAAGTGTTTTTGCACCTATTGTAACCATTATCGGTTCTGTATTTCTTCCATTTATGATTAGCGGATTTTTATTCTATATCTGCTTACCTTTCCAAAGTATTCTTGAAAAGTGGGGTTTCCCGCGTTGGGCAAGTATCACTACAATTTTTATTGGTTTAATTGCTATTATTGCTATCGTAGTCGCATTTATAGCACCAATTATTATCTCTAACGTGAATAGTTTAATCAAAGCAACACCATCACTGCAAAAAGAAGCTGAACAAATTGTTAACTTCTCACTTACGCAAATGGATAAACTTCCAAGCGATGTAACAGATAGAATTAATTCTGCTGTAAAATCAATTGGTGATAGTATGACTGGAATTTTGGCTAATTCATTTACATACTTAACGTCATTTATTTCAACTGTCTTCTTACTTATCATGGTACCGTTCTTCTTAATTTACATGTTAAAAGATCATGAAAAATTTATTCCTGCTCTTGCTAAATTTTTCAAGGGAGAACGTAAAGTATTTGTAGTCGACTTAATGAAAGATTTAAACTTCACATTAAAATCATACATTCAAGGACAAGTGACTGTAAGTGTTATTTTAGGTGTCATTTTATATATTGGTTATACCATTATTGGTTTACCATATACACCTTTATTAGTACTATTTGCTGGTGTAGCTAACCTAATACCTTTCTTAGGACCATGGTTATCATTTGCACCTGCAGCTGTGCTCGGTATCATAGATAGTCCTACTACATTTATTTGGGTTTGTGTTGTTACATTAATCGCTCAACAACTTGAGGGTAATGTGATTACACCAAATGTTATGGGTAAATCTTTAAGTATTCACCCACTTACAATAATTGTTGTTATTTTAGCCGCAGGAGATTTAGGTGGTTTCACACTTATTTTAATTGCCGTACCACTCTATGCAGTACTTAAGACTATTGCGAGCAATGTCTTTAAATATCGTCAACGCATTATTGATAAAGCTAATAGCGACGTTAAAGACTAGATTAATATAAATTTAAAAAACGTTTCAGGAGTGAACTTGAATTTACAATGCATTCAAGTTCACTTCTTTTTGTAAACAAAAAAACTTGGTGCTATACACACCAAGTAATTGAATTAATTTATTATTTTATTGCGTGGAAACCACTATCTACATGGATATTCTCACCAGTTACGCCACTTGAGAAATCACTCAATAAGTAAGCAGCTGTTTTACCTACTTCTTCTTGATCCACGTTTCGTCTTAATGGTGCACGTTCTTCAATTTCTTTAAGGATTGTGTTGAAACCACCAACACCTTTAGCACTTAATGTACGAATTGGACCAGCAGAAATAGCATTTACTCGAATGTTGTCCGGGCCTAAATCATAAGCTAAATATTTAACATTAGCTTCTAAACTTGCTTTAGCTACACCCATTACATTATAGTTTTGAACGGCAAATTCACCACCAAGGTATGTTGTTGCAACAATACTACCACCGTTTGGCATTATTTTCTTCGCTTCGTGCGCAACAATTGTTAATGAATATGAACTGATATCTTGCGCAAGTAAGAAACCTTCACGTGATGTTTCAGAGAAACGTCCACGTAAGTCTTCAATATTTGCAAATGCGATAGAGTGATAAACGCCATCAATATTGCCTACTTCTTCGCCAATTTTAGCGAAACCATTTACTACATCTTCATCTTTTTGAACATCGATTTGATATAATTTTGGATCTTCTTGGTTTAATTGTTCTAATAATTTTTCTAATTCTTTGCGGCTACGGTCTTTACGATATGTGAAAACAAGTTTAGCCCCTAATTGATCTAATACCTTTGCAACACCAAATCCGATACTACGTTTATTAGCAATACCCATAATTACGAAGGTTTTATTTTCAAGATTAATCATTCGAAATAACTCCTTAATCATCGTTTTTTATATCTTAATCTCACTGTACAAACAATGTAGACTAATCTAACGTTATCATTTTACCATTTTTGCTTCATAATGATAAAGCAATATTATTACCTGGTCATACATGAGAGCTTGGTCCATAAATAATATAATGATGCTATTTTTCAAATTCGCAGAAGCTGACTGAACTGAGAGAGCCAAAAAATTGCGTATTCTCAGTTATAGTCATCCTTTCGAGCGGTGCCCTAGCAAGAAAGATTTTTATAAAGAAATTCTACAAGATAAACAAGTTGGGGTGGGACCATGAATTTAAAAAGAATTCTGTCCCACCCCTGACGCCTGTTATTGATTTTTTCTAAATCAATAATAAAATTCTAGATCTGATTTTAATTCATCTACGTATTCTTTTGAACCCGTTACGATAAGTCTATCTTTGTATCTAAGTTGTGTATCACCATGAGGCACGATTGATTCATTATTACGAATAATTCGAACGAAGATAATATCTCCACCAAATGGGAAATTACGTAGTTGAATATTTTCATATTGATGATTTAACATTTCAATTTCATACAATGATGTTTCAACATTGCTTAAAATGTTTAACATATTTGGTGTTTCAATTAAGCCTTGTAGGAAGATTTTATTACTAATGAAATTACTGAATACTTCAATACCTTCACCTTTCATTTCTTCATCTTCGTTACTATTTTCAAGTCGACAAATTACGCGTTTAACATCATGTGCTTTGGCTAATTTTGCCACATCACGGTTAAGACTATCATCATTAGCAGAACAAACTACGATGTCTTGATTGAATAGCCCTAATCTTTCTAGGAGTTGTTCTTCATAATTCGCTATTTCTACAACAGTTATATGGTCAGATAAATTACGCTTATCTCCTAAATCTTTGCGATAATATAATGTCACATTATATAAGTGTGGTGACAAGTTTTGCACAATTGGAATCGTCAATTGATTCTTGCCAATTAATGCAATATCAATTTTACGATTAGCCTCATCCGGAATTGGAAACACTTTCTTGAAAATAATCGGTACAAACACACACGTGATGATTGCACTTAAAATCAAAATGCCTGACATTTCAGATGATATTGTATTTAATTGCTCTGCAATTTTAGCAGATGCTATAACTAATGATAATGTTGAAGTAAGTAAAAATGCTGATGCTATCGTTGTCTTATTATCAAACCAACGTCTAATAAAGAAAACTGGAATTAATTTTGAAATAATAAAAGCTAGAATGAGCACTGGAATAATTAATAATAATGATGGTTCTTTAATTAATGACGGAATATTTAAATCAACTCCAACCATAATAAAGAAGATTGGTATAAAGAACCCGTATCCAAATGAATCGAGTGTATGCGCTAATTCTTCATCTGGTTTCAGTAAGGATACAACCACACCAGCTAAGAATGCGCCTAGTATATATTCAGCACCTACACCCTCTGCAAGTGCAACTAATAGAATAATTAATGCAAAGATTGCTCTTATACCTATTTGTGTAGTACCACCAATTAAGCGATGTAAAAATTTCATACGCTTAAATACAACGCCTAGTATATAGAAAATAGCAGTAAATACAAGTAAAATTGCTGAAAGCCAAACTGAACCATTACCACTACCATTGATACCACCGTAAATAGTTAACAGTACCATCGTTACTAGGTCAGCCAATACGGCTACTAATAATATAAATTGACCGATAGTTGTACGCATTATATTCATTTCTTTTAAAGTAGGCACTACGACACCTAGTGATATCGTTGATATGATAATTATCATTAATAACACATCATTTACGAGTCCTAACCATTTGAACGCGTAAGCTAATATTACTGATATAATCATAATAAATGCGAATACGGTTAGCGCTAAATTAAGATGGCTTGGTACATCTTTTTCATGTTTGTTCGTACCTTGTCGATTTCTCTTATCTTTTTTAAAAGTGCTAAAGTCAATCTCTAAACCACTTAAAAACATTAAAAAGATAAAGCCCAACGTTGATAATATATTAAGCATACTATCTTTATGTACTAGATTTAAGAAAGACTGTCCAATAATAATACCCATGATGATTTCGGCTACAACCACTGGTAAAAAATTGATGTTCAGTCTATTTATAATAATTGGTGTAAAAAATGCTGCTAGAACTACAATGACTAGTGAAAAGAACTCCATTTTGTCCCCCTATGTTAAATATGACATGAATGTTGTTGCTAAACCAAAGTAAATTAACATACTTACAATATCATTAATTGTTGTAATAAATGGTCCGCTGGCTACGGCTGGATCAATATTCAGTTTATTCATAAATAACGGAATCATAGAACCAACTAACGTACCAACCGTCATTGCAATAGTAAGACTGCCTCCAACTATTAGTGCTAAAAATGGTTGTCTATATATAACAACGATGATAATAAATAAAACAGTGGCACAAACTAATCCTGAAAGCAAGCCACTTCCCGCTTCTCTCAATGCAACCTTAAATTTACTTTGTTCATCAATTTCCCCAGTAGAGATATTACGTACAGACACCGCAAGTGATTGTGTACCAGAATTTCCGGACATACCACTAATAATAGGTATAAATGCAGCTAATAATGCAACTTGTGATAATGTTGCCTCAAAACCACCTAATATAGTAGCGGTAATCATTCCTAAAAATGTAAGAATGATAAGCCACGGTAATCGTTTAGTAGCAGTCTTCACAACAGAATCATTTGTTGAGTCAATATCAGATACCCCAGCTAAACGAGAGTAGTCTTCACTTGCCTCTTCATCCATAACATCTAGAATATCATCAATTGTAATAATACCAAGTAAATGTTGTTGATAATCTATTACTGGCATTGCAATAAAGTCATAGTCTCTCATCTTTTGAGCTACATCTTCTTGGTCATCTGCTACATTAACGCTAATCACCCGCTCACTCATTATATCCTCTATATATGCATCATTTTCAGCTACAATTAAATCTCTTAAAGATAATACTCCAACTAATTGTCCATCGGTATTAATGGCAAAAATAACATAAATCGTTTCGGCATCTGGTGCTTGTTCTTTTACTAACATTAATGCTTCTTTAACTGGAGTATTGGCATCTAATGAGATATATTCCGTCGTCATGATACCGCCAGCTGTATCTTCTTCATAATGTAATAGATGCTTAATTTCATTAGCATCGTCACGGTTCATTAACGTTAGCAAACTAGCTACTTTCGGTTTCGAAAGTTCATTTAATATATCTACAGCATTATCCGAAGACATCTCTTCTAAAACTTTACTAGCATAATGTGCATTCATCGTATCAAAAAGGTCTTCATATGCTTCATCATCTATTTCTAATTGTTCAAAGAATTCCCCTACTTCTTGAGGTGATAAAAATTCAAATATCTTTTGTCTATTTTCATTCGTAGTGTCTTCAAAATATTCACTTTGTTCATATTCGTGCATTGCTAGAAATTCTTCTCTAAAACGATCAATATCGTCTTGTTTTAATAGATCATCTAACAAATTTTGGTTATACACTTCGTCAGTATTATAGTCATTATTTTCTGTTTCTAATGACAACATCAACACCTCCAAATCTTATTATAATTCTGCAAAAATGTTTTGTAGCCATTTATAATCTATTTCTATCTCAATTTCTCTATTATAAATTGGATGTATGAATGTCACTTTATAGCATTGTAAAGATTGCGTATGAATTTCAGGATGACTTCCTTCATATAAATCATCACCAACAAGAGGATGTCCTATATAATTAAAATGAACGCGTATTTGATGCGTTCTTCCAGTATGTAATTTAATTTCACATAAGCTCGCTTCAGGTTTGGCCATTACTGTTTCATATGAAGTCTTTGCGTATTTTCCTGAAGCATCAACTTTCCTAGTAATAATACTCTGGCTATCTCTAGCAATCGGTTCTTCTATAACACCATTCAATAGCATTTGACCATAACATACACACATATACCTTTTATCTATTGCACTCGTCGTCATTAAATGATGGATATGCCCATGCTTAGTAAATATTACAATCCCTCTAGTGTTACGGTCTAAACGTGTAACAATATGCGGTACGATCAATGTATCGATTAACTGACCAACATTTAAATAATAAAGTACACGTTCTATCAAACTATCGTGCGGATGTTCTCTTGACGGAGTGCTATTTAAATAGTTTGGTTTTGACACAATAATTAAATAATCATCTTCATACAATATTTCAATTGGATTACGTGATGGAATCAAATATGAGCTAGGTGTTTCATCAGGTAACGCAATAGTTAACTCATCACCTGGCATCATCATTTTTCTGACAGTTGCATGACTGTTATTAATAATTAAAGCGCCATTATGTTTAATGGCGCTAATTGTCTTTTTAGAATATTGATGACGCTGCAAAAAAGACTTAAGCATTTCATTATGCTGTATCACGTATTCAAATTTCATCGTCCATCTTCACTTTCAATGAATGAATCATGTACTCTTTTCCAAAATGGGAAAGGTCTAAATCTAGCAAAACGCACTTTCTCATTAGCCACTCTAAACTGAATACCATTGACATTTTTATGTTTTAAACTAACATGATCAATTGTTGTTAAAATGGTATCATGATTAACAGGTGTAATTAAACATGTATGATGCTTTGGCAAAACAAGTGGTGAACCCACTGTTCTAAATACTCTATTATTGATAGAGGCTATTTCTGCAATCTGCATAGCTTCAAGTGAGGGATGTATTAGTGCTCCACCTAATGCCTTATTATAAGCAGTTGAACCTGAAGGAGTTGATATACATAAACCGTCACCTCTAAAACGTTCAAATTGCTTACCACGAATGCCCACATCAACTACAAGTGTTGAACCATTTTCCGTTTTCATTGTTGCTTCATTTAAAGCTAAATAACGTGTTTCATAACCATTATCATTGTATCTGACAATAATTTCTAATAATGGATATTCAATGACTTGAAATTCAGAGTTATTAATTTCAATAATTAATTTCTCAACTTCATGAGGTAACCAATCAGCATAAAAACCTAAATGTCCTGTATGTACACCTACAAATGCCACTTGAGAAAGCATGTGGCTGTATTGATGAAAGGCTTGTAATAAAGTTCCATCTCCACCTACAGAAATAACAATTTCTGGATTAACGGAATCTTCTACCATGTGGAAATCTTTCATATGATTTATCATTTTATGCTTTAAAGCATTGGATTTTGAATCACCTTTAGACAAGATAGTATAACGCATCCCCACACCTCATTAGTCATGTTTTTTTGCACGTTTTTGAGAATAATATTTCTGTGCTTCTTGAATTTCATCTTTAATCTCAGACATCTCTTCATCTAGAAGATATGCCGCTTCAGCTGCACGCTCAAGACGATGCTGAATTTCCGCTGGATAATCCCCGTCATATTTATATCTTAATGTATGCTCAATTGTAGCCCAGAAATTCATTGCTAATGTTCGTATTTGTATTTCCGCTAAAATGGCTTTCTGACCGTTTAATGTTTCAATTGGATATTCAATAATCACATGATATGAACGATAACCACTTTGTTTTGTGTTATTGATGTAGTCACGTTCCTCAATCACTTTGAAATCTTGTCGTTGTCTAAGCATATTAACAACCACATCGATATCGTCCACAAATTGACACATCATTCTAAGACCAGCAATGTCGTACATCTCTTCACGTAGTCTATCAAATGGTATCCCCCTTTTATTCGCCTTATCAATAATACTCGTAATTGGTTTTACTCGACCAGTAACGAATTCAATGGGTGAAGCATCTTCTCCAACTTCATATTGCTTACGCAAACCTTTTAATTTTACCTTTAATTCATCAACGGCTTGTTTATATGGTGTTAAAAATTGATCCCATTGATTCATATTGTTTCACTCCGCTTCACTTTAGGTCAAAAGTTTCTTCAACAGCTGAAACAAACTCCTTACCATAGTTATTATTTCCTTCAACATTCTCAAGTATGTAATCTAATTCCTCTTGAAAATGTTCTAAAACCAAGTCATCGTTTACTATTAGTTTCTTGCCTCTATTCTCATGCAACATGGACCATGTTTCTTGAACGAAAATCAAGTAATCATATGATTGTCCGTCATCTAATAAGTAGGCAAATCCGTAATTATCACTATCAACAAGCATTTGTCCTACTTCTACTAATCCATCAGTTGGATCTTCTGAGTAGCAATAAATGCCATCATCTTTAATTTTAATTTCATTTACATAAATACGCATGCTTGTTCCTCCTTATTATTCTTTATTAGTTTAACATAATTTAACTGTATAACACACGTTTGAAATGCACTTCTTACTCGTCTATACACTATTGAACGAAACTCATTATGTTGTGACAAATCAATTTATAAACTATACTTATGTACTCAGATTTACTCTTTTATTCATATATAATTACTTTAAATATTTATATAACTCAGTCATAATGAACTAAAATAAATGGATTTAGAGGTGCAAATTATGGCGACAAATAATGAAATAGAATTCAAACAATTACTAAGTAAAGATGTGTACGATAAATTTAAATATACTTTTTTTGAACATAAAGAACCTTTTATTCAAATAAACTACTATATTGATACTCCTAACTTCATATTGCGAGATCATAAATCTGCATTACGAATCCGAGTTAAAAACGACACATATGAAATGACCTTAAAAGTGCCAGCCGACGTAGGTTTGATGGAATATAATCATATGGTCAAATATATACCTGAAACAGGTGATATAATATCCAATAACTCACTACCAGAAGATATACGAGAAATTGTCGAATCATATGGTATTAATGACAATGAATTAACTATATTAGGCGCATTAAGAACAGCTCGTTTAGAAACGAACTATAAAAATGAATTGTTAGTATTAGATCGAAGTGATTATTTCGACAAAGTTGATTATGAGTTAGAATTTGAAGTTACTGACTATAACAATGGTTTGAAAAAATTTCATAGTTTATTAGAAGAATTTAATCTTAAGCACACCGTACCTAACAATAAAGTTCAACGTTTCTTTGACTATAAGAATCAAATTGACAAGTAGCAGTACGTCGCTGTAAAAAGTCAAATTACTTTTAAATGTAAAAATTCATGTTATATTAGTAATATATTAACGGAAATTGGTGATATTATGTCTAAAACGCCATACGATATTATAGGTGAAACAGCACTTTATAATATGATTGATCATTTCTATGCTCTAGTTGAGAAAGATGACAGAATCAATCATTTGTTCCCTGGGGATTTTGCCGAAACGAGTAGAAAACAAAAGCAATTTCTCACTCAATTTCTAGGTGGACCGAACCTATATACTAAAGAACATGGGCATCCGATGTTAAAAAAAAGACATATGGAATTTAAAATTACAACTTATGAGAGAGATGCATGGTTAGAAAATATGCATACTGCAATAACCGAAGCACAGTTTCCAGCTGGTGTTGGAGACTATTTATATGAACGTTTACGTCTAACCGCAAACCACATGGTAAATTCCTAAATATAATTGAAGGTGAGTAAAACATGGCTGAAGAACTAAAAATTGTAGACAATAGAAGTCGTGAAGATGCTAATCTGTCACCTGTAAATAAAATTGAAATTTATTCATTTTTTGATCCATTTAATACAGATTGCTTTAAATTATCAGCGATTATTTCTAAATTAAGAATTGAATATAATCAATATATACGTATCAGACATATTCTAAACCCTTCATTGAAAGTACTTACTAAGTGCCAAGCACAAAGTAAATCTGATTTTGATAATATCGCCTTAGCTTATAAAGCGGCTGAATTACAAGGTCGTTTAAGAGCGGAACGTTTCATCCATTTAATGCAAAATGAAATTATTCCTAAGAAGGATATTATTACGGAAGAAATGATTTGTGACTGCATCATTAATGCAGGTTTAGATTACAATGAATTCAAAGAAGATTTACAAAAAAGCAAATTAACTGAAAGTTTAAAAATAGATTTACACATTGCTCGAGAAATGGAAATTGAGCAAGCACCTTCACTCGTATTTTTCAGTGAAGATGTTCATGAGGAAGGCCTGAAAGTAGAAGGATTATATCCATATCACATTTACACATATATTATTAATGAATTAATGGGTACGCCAATTGAAAAAAATCTTCCACCTAAAATTGCGCATTATATTCAAAAGAAACAACTCGTTACTATGGAAGAACTATTGACCATATATGAGTGGCCTGAAAAGTTAATGACAAAAGAACTTAAGAAATTGGCGTTACAACAAAAAGTAGAAAAACTTCAATATCCTGAAGGAGATTTTTGGCAATCAAAAATGCCTAGAATATAGGGTAACTAACAATAGCCATTCAATGATGATTATATTCATGCATTGGATGGCTTATTTTTGTGTACCCATCAATTTAAGGTTGAACGACTCTGTTTCTATTATTGTTATATAAATCAATTGCAATGTATAGTAATGGCGTCGAAGTACAATGATAAAATTTATCTACAATGGGGAATTAATTGATAGTGGTAGTTATAAAAAAAAGAGCATAAAAAAACGCCGTGTCTGATTACACGACGCTAAACAAAGGGGATGGGAGAAATTTTTCACTTCAAACAAAGGGGTATGTTTGTTATGTGATTAATTTCATGTTCATAATATAACACGCTAATATAGGTATTTCAATATTAAAGATCCCTTATTTCAAAATTGTCACAAACTTGACATATTGTAAACGGATACAGTCATTCTAAGCTTTCATAAGTTTTTCAAAAGCATCTAATTTTTGTTCAAAGACCTCACAAGCTTGCTCAATAGGTTCTGGTGAAGTCATATCCACACCGGCATTTTTCAGAATCTCAATTGGATAATTAGAACTTCCTTTTTTCAAGAATTCATTAATATATCTTTCAACTGCAGGTTTACCCTCAGTTAAAATTTGATGACTTAAACTTTGTGCTGCACTATATCCGGTAGCATATTGATATACATAGTAATTCATATAGAAATGAGGAATTCTTGACCATTCTTTGCTAATATTGTCATCTGTTTCAACAACATCACCAAAGTATTGTTTATTCAATTTAGCATATTCATCATTCATACGTGTTGCAGTTAATGGTTCGCCTGCTTCTTCAATTTGATGAATTTTATGTTCGAATTCTGCGAACATAGTCTGACGGAATAAAGTCGCTCTGAATCTTTCAAGTTCCTGATTTAATAATAATAAACGACGTTCATCGTCTAAATGTTTATCCATATAATCACTTAGTAATGCTTCATTACAAGTTGATGCAACTTCAGCAACAAAGATTGAATAATCACTAGAATTAGATGGTTGATGTTTACGACTGAAATAACTATGTGCTGAATGACCAAATTCGTGAATTAGCGTATATAAATCAGATACAGTATCTGACCAATTTAATAAAATGAATGGGTTAGTTAAATGTGCACCAGATGAGTAACCGCCTGATCGTTTGCCTTTATTTTCATAAACGTCGACCCATCGATTATTCAAACCTTCTTTTACTACATCAAGGTACTCTTCACCCATAGGTTCTAACGCTTTTAACATCCATTCTTTTGCTTCTTCATAAGGTATTTCGAATTTAACGTCCTTAACCATTGGCGTATATAAATCGTACATTTTCAGCTCATCAACGTCTAATAATTCTTTTCTTAGTTTCGTGTATCTGTGCAATAACGGTAAATATTTATGCACAGTTTTTACTAAATTATCATAAACTTCTTCTGGTATATGATTATTACTTAACGCACGCTCACGAGCTGTTTTATAGTTATGTGTTCGAGCATTAAAGACATTCTTCTTAACTTCCCCTGCTAATGTTGAACCTAGAGTATTATTATAAGCACCGTAAGCTTTATATAAATTATTATATGCTGATTGACGTAACTCGCGATCATCAGATTCTAAATATTTGATAAAAGTTCCTTGTGTTAATGGATGTTTTTCACCATCTTTATCTACTGCATCTTCAAATTCTAAATCTGCATTACTAAACATACCGTACACATTACTTGGTGTAGATAGGGCATCTTGAGCCTCAGTAAGTAATTTCTCTTGCTCGGCATCTAAAATGTGTGGTCGTTTTTCATTGATAAGTTTTAAATCAAATTCATAACGTTTTAAGTTGTCGTTAGTTTCGATAAATGATTGAAGTTTATCTTCATCAATTTGAAGAATTTCTGGTACTAAGAAACTCCATGCTGAACTAATTTTAATTATAAGTTGATGTGCGCGTGACTCGAATCCTGTATATTTATCGTTTGAAGTATCTTGGTCTTGTTTTAAATGTGCATAGACATATACTTTCTCTAGTTTAGTACCAATTTCATCTTCTAATGCAAGCGCATCATATAATGTATCAGCACTATCTGCTAAGTGCCCTTTAAATTGCTCTTCTTTACCTAGATAACCTTCAACCTCTTTTAATGCTTCTTCAAAAGCTTCATCACTTTTAAAAATCGTTGTTAAATCCCACGTATCATTTGGATATTTACGTTCTTGCTCTTCTCTTGTTAATTGTTGACTCATATAGTAAACCTCCTATAATAACTAATGTTATAATTTTCTCATTATTCCCTATAAATTGCACGTTTTAACTATATTTAATGTAATGATTAATGAGTTCTGAGACAACACAATCCATAGAAATAGTGTTAAGGTACATCTGTCTAAATTTAAGAAAGGCTTTTAAACGCTGATGTACATCACACTCTTGTTCATTAAATAATTTTAATTGTAATTGCCACTGAACTGGATGATTCTCAATATAGAGTTGATAAGGGAATATGTAGCCGAAGTTATGATAAATAGCCTCATCTGTTAATCTTAACTGGTACATTGCGCTTAACGATGGTTCAAGGACAGAATTTTTCCTTCTACATTGATTCAAGTAATAATGTATTTCAGATTTAGTTAGCTTGAAAATGTGTTGATATGGCGTAGGCATTATACTAATCTGATTCACTAATTCATTGATTTTAATTACTGTTTGTTTTGCGATAAATTGTCTGCCACCAATATGCTGAATTTGACTATATAAAACAACACACTTGTTTTTTTGATTCCATACATATAAACACCTGTTAATTGGATGAATAAAATGTGCTTGAAATGAATTGAGATATAGCCTTCCCATATGATATCGACAATCTTGAATTAACCAAATGACTTCCATATTCAGCTGTTTAAATCCCTTTGTTCGTTCTATGATCTCTTCAATACCTATTCTAGAAAATTGAATTTCAATTACATATTTTGAATTCACTAGTATGTCTGGGTATTGTTGAATAGTTGGACAATAAGGTTCAATTTGAACGTGATAATGTAGTTGTGATAACATCTTCGCAATAAAACACTTTACAAAGTAATGTTGTTCGGATTCTTGTTTTGCACAATAACATACGCTATCAACCTTATGCGCGAAATGCGGGATTTTTTTTGTGCCACATTTGTATAGTAGTTGTGAGCTACAATGCGGACAAAAATAGCTGTTTTGTTTCTTTGCACGATGTGCATATACTTGCTCGCCTTGTTGATTTATAGCAATTAACATAAATTTCACTCACCTCATAAGAATAAACGTATGAAATGGTGATTTTACTTTTCAACAAAAAAAACCGAAGCAATATTCATTGCCTCGGTAAAAACTTTCATTATTCAACTGTGTCTGGGAAATAACGTCTCACTTGAGCAGTTACATTATGACTCATAATAATCTTAGCATAATCATTTAAGTATACTTCAGTTTTATCTGTTGGATATGCAAACTCTAACATCTGACTATAACTATCGTTAATCGTTTCTTGACTGACTGATTCATCAAAGTGAATAGCATAGTAATATTTATTGTCATTCATATATAATAAATCTTCAAATTCATCAGTTGATAAATTATGGTGATATGCATAACTAATAACTTGCTCTAAATCATCAAATTTAACGATAACTGTTCTTATGTTCGGACGTTGTTTCGTTTGTTTTTGTTCAGATTTATGAGAGTGCTTTTGTTGTTGTGCTCTTTGTTCGAATAAATCTTCAATGCTCTCTTCATTTTCTAATGTGTTTGCAAGTAATTCGTTAACTTGTTCTTCAAATTGCTCGTTTGCATCTTCATCAGACATATTCGTAGCTTCTTCATTTTTAGATTTAGAAATCGTAACTTCCACACCTTTTTCAAAGGCATGTACTTGTATCCAAAGAGGTCCTTCAACTACGAAGTCTTCTTCTTCATTGATTTCATCCATCATTGACCAGAAGAATTCTTCGCCTCTCTTACGGTTAGTCCATAAATCTTCTCGACTGAATCCTCTAGCTTCAATATCACTATAAGTTATAAATAATTTGACTGTTGTATCATCAACGCGTTCTATTCTCATATCATCTCACTCCTTACAGTCGATGAATAGTAACCATATTGTATTAGAGCGTGGTGGAAATTACAATTTATTTGTTTGATTAAATTTAACTATTTTACAATCGTTATATATACTAACATATTCCCTTTTTTAGTTACAAAAAAACAGCACTAAAATAGTGCTGTTTCATATTATTATAATCTTCAATTAAATTTTAAAATTAATCAACAAGACGTTGCGCTTCTTGTAATTGGAAAGTACGAACCTTTCTAGGTAAGAAACGTCTGATTTCATCTTCGTTATAGCCAACCTGTAAACGTTTTTCATCTAGAATAATTGGACGACGTAATAGTCCTGGATTATCTTGAATAATCGCATAAAGATCTTGTAGTGGTAAAGAATCAATGTCAACGTTTAATTTTTGGTATGTTTTAGAACGAGTAGAAATAATTTCGTCAGTACCGTCTTCAGTCATTTTTAAAATTTGTTTGATTTCATCAATTGTTAAATGTTCAGAAAAAATGTTACGCTCCGTATATGGAATGTCATGTTCTTGTAACCATGCTTTCGCTTTACGGCAAGATGTGCAACTTGGTGAAGTAAATAATGTTACCATACATCTCACTCTCCTATTGAATGAATATTATTCATTATTTTTGAATTTATTGATTAAGAAATGATAATTTATTTAGTCCTCTTAACCTTACAATATTAGTATAACCAACTAACATTAAAATTAAATGAGAAAACCCTAATTTTTCTGAGAAATCTCAAATTTTCTAAAAACCTAAATTTAAAAGCTTAGAATTAACGTATAACTACATACTAACATAACTTACATTTTAAAGAAATACTGTTATAATTTAAATAATATGAATTAAAACTAAGAAAGTAGGCATCTAATATGGAGACATTATTTTCAGGAATTCAACCTAGTGGAATACCCACAATTGGTAATTATATTGGGGCATTAAAACAATTTGCTGATGTTCAAAATGATTATGATTGTTATTTTTGCATCGTCGACCAACATGCAATTACTGTGCCACAAGATAAAATCAAATTACGTAAACAAATCCGTCAACTTGCGGCTATTTATTTAGCATCTGGCATAAACCCAGAAAAAGCTACCTTATTTATACAATCTGAAGTACCAGCACACGTGCAAGCAGGTTGGATGCTCACAACAATTTCAAGTGTTGGAGAACTTGAACGTATGACTCAATATAAAGATAAAGCTCAAAAACGTACTGATGGTATTCCAGCAGGTTTACTAACTTACCCACCATTAATGGCTGCAGATATTGTGATATACAATACTAATATTGTTCCAGTTGGTGAAGACCAAAAGCAACATATGGAATTAACACGTAACTTAGTCGAACGTTTTAATAGTCGTTATAATGACATTTTGGTTAAACCAGAAATTCGTATGCCTAAAGTAGGTGGTCGCGTCATGAGTTTACAAGACCCAACGAAGAAAATGAGTAAAAGTGATGATAATCATAAAAACTTTATTTCATTACTAGACGAGCCTAATGTGGCAGCAAAGAAAATTAAAAGTGCTGTAACAGATTCAGATGGAATTATTAAATTTGATCGTGATAACAAACCAGGTATTTCAAATTTATTAACAATTTACTCTAGCTTAACAAATGAATCTATTAAAGATTTAGAAGCTAAGTACGAAAATGAAGGATACGGTAAGTTCAAAACAGACTTATCAGAAATCGTCAAAGATTTCTTAATTAACTTCCAAGAAAAATATAATGAATTTTACAATTCAGATAAACTAGATGAAATCCTAGATCATGGTCGCGATAAAGCTCAAAAAGCGTCATTCAAAACATTGAAAAAAATGGAACGTGCCATGGGATTGGGACGTAAAAGATAATACATTAGTAATAGAAATAGCCATGGAAATCATTCCCATGGCTATTTCTATTATTCACTTTTCTTTTTTTTACCTGTTTCACGATCAATAGATTTATCGATATACACGTGCTTAAGTGTAGTATCTGGACCTACTTTGTGATACTGTAACCCTTTAACTTGTGGATTTGTTAAATGTGCTTCTCCTTTTTGATATATAGGTGCAACTGGTGCGTCGTGAAGTAAAATACTTTCAGCTTTTTGTAAAGCTTCATTTCTCTTATCAGATTCACGTAGTAAAGAACCATTAGCTTCTTTGATAAGATTATCGTATTCTTCGTTACCCCAATCAGTATTATTTTGAGCATTACCTTTTGTCATTATTTCCAAGAAAGCCGTTGGGTCTGGATAGTCAGGACTCCATCCTGAATATGACGTTTCATAATTATTTGCTAGCTCTAGAGTTGTTTTTTGTTTAAATGGCATTTGTTTAATTTTTAGAGTAACACCAGGTAAATTTGTTTCAATCTGCGATTTTATATATTCAGCAGCAATCTTCGCTGCTGGGGTGTCTTGAGTATTCATAGTAAAAGTAAATTCTTTTTTACCTAATTCTTTTTGCGCAATTTCCCAATTTTGTTTTGCTTCTTTGGTATCATATTTTAATGGAGATGAAACTGTACTTGCGAAATCTTTGCCGTCTGGTGTTTTAGCAGTTCCAATACCAGTGAAATTATCTGAGGCTAAAGAACCGTCATTTAAAACAGATTTTACATATCCTTTTTTATTAATAGCTTGCGCAATAGCTAATCTTAAGTGTTTATTTTTAAATTCCGGAACAGTTTTTTCGTTCATTTTAATATAGAATGTAGCAGCAGTTAAACGATGGTTCAATGCTTTACTATTTTTATATTTGTTAACCTGCTCAGATGTTACGATTGTATCATCAACCGAATCTGTATCATATAATGATGCACCAGCTTGTTGATCTTTTAGTACTTTATAATTTACTTTATCTAATTTAACATTCTTTTTATCCCAATACTTGTCATTTTTTACAAGTTGAATTTTATCTTCCACTTGCCAATTAATTACTTTAAAAGGTCCATTATATACTGCTCTATCGGCTTTTGTACCATATTTTTCTCCATATTTTTTGGCAATTTTAGAATTTTGAGGATCAAAAGTATTTAAAGCCAATAGTTCATTTATATAAGGCACAGGTTTTTCTAATTCAACTTGAAGTTTATATTTATCTAGTGCTTTAATTCCTAATTCACTCACTGGTTTTTTTCCTGAATTAACTAAATCTGCATTTTTAATATCACTCATTATGTAAGCAAATTCAGATGCTGTTTTGGGGTCCACAACTTTTCTCCATGCATAAACAAAGTCATCCGCAGTTACTGGGTCACCGTTAGACCACTTAGCATTTTTTCTTAAATTAATTGTTAAAGTTTTGCCCCCGTTACTTTTTTTAGGCATTTCTTTAGCTACACCTAAAGTAACCTTATCGCCTTTATCAATTGAATATAGGCCTTCAAATGCTTGGCCAGCTATATCTCCTGATACTGCATCTGTAATTAATGCCGTATCTAAAGTACTTATATCTTGTGTAATAACTTTTCTAAAGACTTGACCATCATCTGAATATAAACTTTTATTATTACTACAAGCTGAAAGTACTAAAACCACTATTAATAAAGTTGCTATATATTTTAAAGATTTCATAGTAAATTCATCCTCCTTCCCCTGCATTTAAACGCTTTGCGTTTGATGTTCTTGTTTTAATTGAGCAGCTTCTTCATCAGTTACAAAAACATAATGATCTGGTCTTATTTCTTGAAGTTTTCGCTCAGAATTTTTAGATTCATCTTCTTGATATGCTACACGTTTACGTGTTCTCTCACTATCTGGGTCAGGTTGAGGAATCGCTGATAACAATGATTTCGTATAATCATGTAATGGGTGATAATAAATTTCGTCAGCTGAACCTAATTCAACAATTTTCCCAAAATGCATTACCGCAATACGGTCAGAAATATATTTAACCATTGATAAATCATGGGCAATAAATAAGAAGGTAATTCCTCTTTCTCGTTGAAGTTTTAACATTAAATTAACTACCTGAGCTTGTATTGATACATCTAGAGCTGAAATAGGCTCATCCGCAATAATAAATTCTGGTTCCACTGCTAGCGCACGCGCGATACCGATACGTTGACGTTGTCCACCAGAAAATTCGTGTGGATATCTATTCGCATGTTCTTTACTTAAACCTACCGTTTCAAGTAAGTCATAAACACGACGTTTACGGTCTTTTTTACTGCTTGCTAATTTATGTATATCAATACCTTCTGCAACGATATCCATGACCTTTAATCTAGGGTTAAGTGATGCATATGGATCTTGGAAAATCATTTGAATCTTTTTATTAAACTTTAATAAATCTTTACGTTTAGAAATTTTTTGAATATCCTGTCCTTCATATAAAATTTCTCCACTTGTAATATCATTTAGCTTTATAATTGCTTTACCTGTAGTCGATTTACCACATCCTGACTCTCCAACTAACCCTAATGTTTCCCCTTTATAGATATCAAAAGATATGTCCTCAATGGCTCTTACTTCATTACGTTTACCTTCATTAAAATATTGTTTTAAATTTTTAATTTCTAATAATACTTCATTATTTTTATCCATCGAACGACACCCTTTCTACTTGACGTGGTTTGTCATAATTATTTGGCATATGACGTTGTTTCTGTTTAACCATCTCAGACGGTTCTACTTTAGGTGCACGTTCGTCTAATAACCATGACTTAACAAAATGAGTCGGCGACACTTTGAACCAAGGTGGCTCTTGTTTAAAGTCAATATCTAAAGCATACTGGCTTCTTCTCGCAAAAGCATCGCCTTTTGGAGGATGTAATAAATCAGGTGGTGTTCCTGGAATCGCAATTAGTTCTGTATCATTACTAGTAGTTAAATCAGGCATTGATGATAATAATCCCCATGTATAAGGATGCTTAGGGTCATAAAATATTTCCTCAACATTCCCTGTTTCAATCATTTGTCCTCCGTACATAACAGCTACTCTATCTGCAATATTAGCTACTACACCTAAATCATGGGTAATAAATATGATTGATGTATCAATCTTTTTCTGCAAATCTTTCATTAAATCTAAAATTTGAGCTTGCATTGTTACGTCCAATGCTGTTGTTGGTTCATCTGCAATCAATACTTTAGGTTCACAAGCTAAAGCTGTTGCGATAACAATTCTTTGTCTTTGTCCACCTGAAAACTGATGTGGAAAAGCTTTAAAACGTTTCTCTGCATTTGGTAAGCCTACTAAATTTAATATTTCTAAAGCACGTTTTTTGGCTTCAGATTTACTATAATTTTTATGTTTAATAAGTGGCTCCATTACCTGTTTACCAATTTGCATCGTTGGATTAAGTGATGTCATAGGATCTTGGAATATCATTGAAATGTCTTTTCCACGTAATTTGATTAATTCACTTTCCGATTTAGTAGCTAAATCTTCTCCCAAAAAATCGATTTTACCTTTTTTTATTCTTCCAACATCCCCTTGGAATAACTTTGTAATTGCTTTAGTGGTTACTGATTTTCCAGAACCAGACTCTCCCACTATTGCTAACGTTTCCCCTTTGTTCAAATAAAAATCTACGCCTCTAACCGCTTGCACTTCCCCAGCAGTAATATCAAAGGAAACATGCAAGTCGTTGACTTCTAATACTCTTTCTGACATAACGTGTGCCTCCTTTATTATTTACGCATTTTAGGGTCAAATGCATCGCGTAATCCATCACTAAATAGATAGAAAAATAAAATTAATAAACTTAAAATTGTTGCTGGAATGAATAACTCGTGTGGATGAATTAATAACATTGCACGACCATCATTAACTAAAGATCCTAGTGATGTTTGTGGTGCTGGGACACCTATACCAATGAAACTTAAGAATGCTTCAAAGAAAATCGCACTTGGGACAGTAAACATAGATGTTACTACTATAGCCCCTAATGTATTAGGGAGAATATGTTTGAAAATCAAGTTGACTTTAGATGCGCCTAAAGTTCTTGATGCCATTACAAATTCTTGGTTTTTTAATTTTAAAAATTCACCACGAACAACCCTACTCATTCCTAACCAACCTGTGATTGACATGGCTAGTATAATCGTCCAAATAGAAGGTTCAAAAATAAGTACGAATAAAATTACTACAATAAGGTTTGGAATTGAAGCAATGATTTCCAAAATACGTTGCATTACATCATCTACTCGCCCACCAAAAAATCCTGAAATAGCGCCATATACTACTCCGATAAAAATATCTAATAAGGCAGCCACTATACCAATAACTAGAGAAATTTGAGTGCCTTTCCATGTACGTGTCCATAAATCTCTACCTAGTTGATCTGTTCCAAACCAATAATTTTCTTTAGCTCCCACTTTTGCATAAGCATCTTTACCGTCAGAACCTGTACCATCAAATGGTAAAAAATGAACTTTGTCTAATACGGGAATTTTTGCTGGAAGATTTCGATAATCGACATTTTGTTCAGCAAAATCATGTTTACTTATTAGTGGACCAACTAAAGCTAAAATTATTATAAGTATAAGGCCAATCATCCCTATTACAGCAAGTTTATTTCGTTTTAGCTGTGCCCATGCATCTTCCCAGAAATTTTTACTTTCTCGTTGCATTTCAGGTTCTTTATTTAAATCTATATCTCTAATAACAAAGTCAGAAGCTGCAATGCCTTCAGAGGTATGTGTCATCGCCGCATTTGAATGATCATCCAACGGCTTTTCAAATTTATCATTTGTCATTATTTTTTACCTCCTTGCACACGAATTCTAGGATCAATAATTCCGTAAAGAATATCTACAATAAAGATTGAAACAATAAATAATGTACTAAATAATATTGTTGTAGCCATGATAACTGGGAAATCATTTGTTGTAATCGATCTAACGAATTGGTCCCCAAGACCTGGTACTCCAAAAATATTTTCAATAGTCAATGTACCAGTTAATATACTTGCTAACATTGGTACAATAATAGTAATAATTGGAATTAATGCATTACGTAATGCATGTCCAAATAGCACTCTTATAGAAGAGTTACCTTTTGCACGTGCTAATAATATGTAATCTGAACTTAATACTTCTATCATTTCTGCTCGAATATACCTTGCTACTGTTGCTAAAACTGTCGCGGACAATGCTAGTGAAGGTAAGACTGCTGTTGAAAATCCTTCCCACCCAGCTACTGGGAACCAACGTAAACGTACCGCAAACACATATTGTAAAAGTACGGCTAATACGAATGATGGTACTGATACTGCGATTACTGAAATTATAGTTGTTGTATAATCTACCCAGGTATTTTGTTTAGTAGCTGCTGCTACGCCAAGGATTAACCCTAAAATAACCCCGATAATCATAGCTGTAATACCCATTTCCATAGAAGGAATCAATCTCGGTTTTATAAGCTCCCATACCGGTTGATTATGATATTGGAATGAATACCCAAAGTCTCCAGTTACGACATTCTTTAAATAATGAAGATATTGAATGGCAACTGGATCATTTAAACCATACTTTTCATTAAGGATTGCCTTTTGCTCAGCACTTAGTTTCGCATCGTTAAATGGTGAACCGGGCATTAATTTCATTAAGAAAAATGTAATTGTAATAATAATGAAAAGCGATAAAAACATGTACCCCAAACGTTTAAAAATATATCGCGTCATTAAATAACCCCCTTATTGAATTTTCAAAATTAACATTCCCTTCAAAATTTTCAGAAATATTTAGTAATATTATATATACAATTTTCATATAATTGCAATATAATTTTAACAATATTTAAAAATTGAGTTGTAAAATAAAAGTTCTTTTTACTGTCATTTGTATTTTAATTACAGGTTTTAGATTTAAGATATTATTATTTATACTAATAAGATAAAATGGTATTAAGTTTCATCTGGGGGTCTCGTAATGAAAAATAAAAAAAGTTGGGTTGTGTGGTCAATGATTACGCCTCTACTCTCTTTAATAATATGGTTAATCATTAGTAACCAAACATTCATTTCATACATTAATATTTTGTTTTATATATCTTTATCCATATTTATATGCATTTTTTTCATTTTATTAGTTCAAGAGGGAATTTTTGATGCAACGAGCTATGGTTTTAGAAGAATAAGATATCAACTATCGTCTCGTTCAAAAAAGAGAACAATGGCAGATGATGAATTTTTAAATCCTCAACAAGTTAAAAAGGAGCATTATTTTATATCTACATGGATTGCTCCAGCTTTAATATGTAATATTGCATACTTTGTGATGACAATAATAATTTCATTTCTACTTTAAATCATTCTACATACAAAAAATAGACCAAGGACATTATCAATTAGTGTCCTTGATCTAATATCATTTTTTCAAAATTAATCTTCAAATTTCTTAAATACTAATACTGCATTATGACCACCAAAGCCTAGACTGTTACTCATTGCATAAGTAATTTCTAAATCTTGCGCTTCATTTGGAACAATGTCTAGATCACATTCAGGATCTGGTGTATTCGCATGAATAGTTGGTGCGACTTTAGAGTCACGAATAGATAATGCTGAGAAGATAGCCTCTAAACCACCAGTTGCACCTAATAAATGACCAGTCATTGATTTAGTAGAGCTAACTTTTAGTTGATTAGCAGAATCTCCAAACGTATTCTTGATCGCTCTAATTTCATACATATCACCTACAGGTGTACTCGTGCCATGTGCATTAAGATATTGAACATCTTTTGCTTCAATACCTGCATCATCAAGTGCTGCTTGCATTGCACGTGAACCACCTTCACCTTCAGGAGCGGGAGCTGTAATATGATATGCATCACCAGTTGAACCATAACCAACTATTTCAGCATAGATTTGAGCACCACGCGCTTGTGCCGATTCTAATGATTCAATCACTAAAATACCAGCACCTTCACCCATAACGAAGCCATCTCGACCTTCTTGGAATGGACGACAAGCTGTTTCTTTATCATCATTTGTAGATAAGGCACGACTAGCACTGAATCCTGCAAGTGCCATGTGTGTAATTGGTGCTTCTGTACCACCTGTTATCATCGCATCTGCATCGCCACGTTGTATAATTTTAAATGCTTCACCAATTGAGTTTGTACCAGTAGCACATGCTGTAACTGTAGAACCATTTGGCCCTTTTGCACCTAAATCAATTGATACTTGGCCAGTTGCCATATCAGGAATTAACATAGGTACGAAGAATGGACTTACTCTTCTTGGTCCCTTATTTTGAAGTGTTGTATGTGCTGTTTCAAACGTTTCCATACCACCAATTCCTGAACCAATCCATACACCTATGCGATTAGCAGTTTCATCATTGATTTCCAATTTAGCATCTTCAACTGCTTGACGTGCTGCAACTACCGCATATTGTGTGAAACGATCCATACGTCGAGCTTCTTTCTTTTCAATATGGTCTTCAATATTAAAATCTTTAAGTTCACCTGCTAAATGAACATTATAATCCTCTGTATCTATTCTAGTAATAGTATCGATTCCATTAACACCTTTCAAGGCATTTTCCCAACTTGTCTGGGCATCATTGCCAATAGGTGATAATGCACCCATACCAGTAATTACAACTCGTTTATTCTTAGTCATACATTATTTCCTCCTATTTACCCCATTTGATAACCATAGCGCCCCATGTTAGGCCACCACCAAAACCTACTAATACTAGTGTGTCATCATCTTTAATTCTTCCATTTTCTAATTCTTGTGAAATACTTAAAGGTATTGAGGCAGCAGATGTGTTACCAAAGCGATTAACAGATACACTCATCTTTTCTCTCTCTATACCTAGTCTTTCTCGAGCTGATTCCATAATTCTAATGTTTGCTTGGTGAGGTATAAACATATCAATATCATCTGATTGTAGACCAGCTTTATCAACCACTCGTGTTGATGCTTCACCCATAATTCTTACCGCAAACTTGAAGACTTCTCGTCCGTTCATTACTAGTTTACCAGTATCTTTGTTTAAGTATAAGTATTTTCCACCGTTACCATCAGATCCCATTTCATAACTAATGATACCTCGTCCTTCTGAAACTTCTCCAATAACTACTGCACCAGCACCATCACCAAAAAGGACTGCTGTTGAACGATCTGTTAAATCAGTAATCTTAGATAATTTGTCTGCACCTACTACAAGGATATTTTTATAATCACCTGATTGAACATATTGTTTTGCTGTAATCATAGAATACATAAATCCAGAACATGCAGCTAATTGATCCATTGTTGGTACTTTACGTGTACCCAATTTTTCTTGCAACATATTGGCAACCGATGGGAATGGCATATCTCCAGTAGCAGTTGCAACAATAATCATATCTATATCAGCAGGTGTGATTCCTGCATCTTCAATCGCTTTTTTACTAGCCTCGAATGCTAAGTCAGATGTATCTTGATCTTCACTTGCCCAGCGTCTCTCTTTAATTCCAGTCATTTTAGAAATCCATTCATCTGAAGTTTCTAAAAAACTTTCGAAATAAGCGTTATCAACGACTTTCTCTGGCGCATATGCACCAAATCCTTTTATACCTACGTTCATGAACGTACACCTTCTTACTTCATTTTTTAATACCAGGTATTAATTTAACACATTTTTTTATCACTACTCAAGTAGTTACCCTTTCACAAACACAGATTTCATTACAAATTTTTATCAGATAACTGCTATCTCTATACAAATAGATTACTTTACTTTAAAATGAATGTATATAAATAATGGAGGTCATCGGTATGAAATACCTCGTAACTTTTATTTGGGCAGTCATCTTATTACAAATGGTTAACTTTGTATTAAATAGTTTAAATGGCGGTGGAACATTAAACTTTATCACCCCAATAGTTCTAGCAGTTATCTTTACAATTGTAATTGCTATTCTAACTGCCATGATTAAACCAGATGATTTTACCCGTTCAGGTAACAGATAGTCTTATTACTACATAATAATACAATACGTTAAAAACGCTTGGAATTTGAATTTATTAATCAAATTTCAAGTGTTTTTCTTTATTAAACTAGATATAGATGAACCCTTACTATTATAGCGATACATTACAACCTTCATGACTTTGAAAAAGGTTTTGAAGTGAGGAATTACTTATTCTTACTAATATTTAGTTTAAGTTATAACTAAGGCAAGTGAATGCAACAATACACTGAACTGCACTTAAAAACAAAAATACCTAGAAAGTGCTCATCACACTCCCTAGGTTTACCTAAACATTCATTATTCATTTTCAAGCTTTTGTACATCAAATGTTAATTCATGATCATCATTTATATCAACTTTTACCACAGTACCTTCAGGCATGCTTTCTTTAATCATCATACGTGCTAATGGTGTTTCAATTTGACGTTGAACAAAACGTTTCAATGGTCTTGCACCAAATTGTGGTTCGTATGCTTCTTCTCCTAACCATTTTTTCGCGTCATCAGACACATCAATTGAAATACGTTGATCCATTAAGCGTATATTTAATTGAGTTAAGATTTTATCAACAATCATACTCATATCATTAATAGATAATGGTTTAAATAATACTATATCATCCATACGGTTTAAGATTTCTGGTTTAAAGAATGCATGTAAGCTATCCATTACAGCTTTTTCAGTGTCTTCAGTAATGTCACCAGTATCTTTAACATTCTCAAGTAATACTTGTGAACCGATGTTACTTGTCATAATAATGATAGTGTTTTTAAAGTCAACACTGCGTCCTTTAGAATCAGTTAAACGACCTTCATCTAATATTTGAAGTAAAACGTTGAATACATCACTATGTGCTTTTTCAACTTCATCTAATAAAATGACTGAATATGGATTACGTCTAACCGCTTCTGTTAATTGTCCGCCTTCATCATGACCTACATAACCTGGAGGGGCACCAATTAATCTAGAAACTGAATGTTTCTCCATATACTCACTCATGTCGATTCGAATCATGTGTTTCTCAGAATCAAACAATGATGCAGCTAATGATTTTGCTAATTCAGTTTTACCTACACCAGTTGGTCCTAAGAATAAGAAACTACCAATCGGTCTATTAGGATCTTTAATACCTGCACGTGCTCTTACAACAGCATCAGATACTAAGTCTACTGCTTTATCTTGACCCACAACACGTTCGTGTAAGATATCACTTAGGTTCAATAATTTTTCTCGTTCAGTTTCAACTAATTTTGATACTGGAATACCAGTCCATTGACTTACGATGTCTCCAATTTCTTCATCAGAAACAACTTCACGAATCATGCGTTCGCTGTCACCTTGTTCATCTTGATAGGCTTCTTCAAATTCTTTTAATTCTTTTTCTAATTGAGGTATTGTACCATATTGTAATTCTGCTGCTTTTTCTAGATTGCCCTCAGTTTGTGCATCTTCTAGAACTTGACGACTACGATCTAATTCAGCACGTTTTTCTTGTACTTTCGCAATTTTTTCTTTCTCTTGTTCAACACGAGATTGTAAGGAAGCTTGTTTTTCTTTTTCATTTGAAAGTTCTTCTTGTAATTCTTCTAAACGATGTTTACTTGCGTTGTCAAATTCATTTTTCAAAGCACTTTCTTCAATTTCTAATTGCATAACACGACGATTAACTTGGTCTAATTCAGTTGGATTTGAACCCATTTCTGTTCGAATTGTTGCACATGCTTGGTCAACTAAATCGATTGCTTTGTCAGGTAAGAATCTATCAGTAATATATCGATCTGATAATTCAGCTGCTGCAACTAAAGCACGGTCTTGAATACGTACACCATGATAAACTTCATAGCGTTCTTTTAATCCACGTAAAATTGAAATTGTATCTTCTACATCTGGTTCACTTACACTTACTTTTTGGAAACGACGTTCTAATGCAGAATCTTTCTCAATATATTCTCTATATTCATTTAAAGTAGTTGCACCAATACAATGCAATTCGCCACGTGCTAACATCGGTTTCAACATGTTACCAGCATCCATTGCACCATCTGTTTTACCTGCACCAACTAGCATATGAATTTCATCAATGAATAAAACAATGCGTCCATCTGACTCTTTTACTTCTTTAAGTACTGCTTTAAGTCGCTCTTCAAATTCACCTCTAAATTTTGCACCAGCAACCAATGCGCTTAAATCTAATTCAAAAATTGTTTTATCGAGTAATGATTCAGGCACATCTTTTCGTACAATTCGTTGCGCTAAACCTTCAACAATTGCAGTTTTACCTACACCAGGTTCCCCGATTAATACTGGATTATTTTTAGTTTTACGACTTAAGATTCGAATTGTGTTACGAATTTCTTCATCCCTGCCAATAACAGGGTCCATTTTACCTTGACGTACTTCTTCTACTAAGTCACGACCATATTTTTCTAAAGCTTCATAATTTACTTCTGGATTTTGTGAAGTCACATGATTTCCCCCTCTTACTTTAGTTATTATTTCTTTCACAACTTCTTCTTTATTTCCAACAAATTGTTTAGTAGTATCATCAATATCCATCGCAGCACGAAGGACGTGTTCCATTGAAATATATTCATCTTCATATTCTTTCATATATGATTCAGCTTTATTTAATAATTCATTTGCTTTAGATCCTATATATTGTCCATATTGAATATTATCTCCTTGTACAGAAGGATAATTTTTCAATTTATTTGTATACGCTTGATTTAATTCATCTGTATCTATATTTGCTCGTTCTAATATGCTTTTAAATAAACTATCAGTTTCTTCTAAAGTTCCCTTTAATATAGCTTCAATTTCAATATTTTGTAATTCATTTTCTTTACTCAATTCAACCGCTTTTTGTAATGCACCTTGAATTGCATATGTCATTTGATTAATATCCAAATTTATTCACCCCTATATATTTGATAAGAGTAAGGTCAATTAGTTCGTTTTGACTTTGACTTTCTTTGACCTTAATTACATTATAGACTCTCTTATATGATTACGCAACACTTATACTCAACTTTTAAAAATTTCTCAAACTGCCTATTCAAGCTAGTTTGAAGCGATTAGTGAGTCTCTTTTATTACTTGTTTTATCACACTTTTTTCTGTTATAAACATCAAATATACGTTAAAACTGCAAATAAAAAAACCAGTTCAATGATTTAAAATCACTAAACTGGTTTAGAATGAATTATTTGTTTTTTGGATTTTTCTTTATAGCTTTGATTATTTCATCGGATAAAGCTTTTACACCACTATTTTCAAGATGCACACCATCTGGTGCAAAATATTCAGAATGTCCTGCAGAACGTTGGTACCAATCCACTACAGTTACATTCTTATGCTTTTTAGCAGCATTAGCTAGTTGTTTATTAACATTATCTTGCCAATCTCGAGGAACACGTGTATTAACAAGGTAAATTTGTGCTTTACCAAACTTATTAATTAATTGATTTAATTCTTCCTCTGTAAAATCACCATTTGTACCTAGTTCTAAAACGATTTTATCTGATGGTTTATTATAATTTGAATAATTGCCTGCTATTGACAACGCTTCTTGTAGGTGACGACCAACTTTACCATCAATGGTTGCTTTAGGTACTTGAGATTTAAATTCTTCACCAATATCTACCATCACTGAGTCTCCAATAAGTAATGGACTAATATTAGTATAAACTTGTTTTTTACTTTTACTATTACTACTTGAGCCATCGATTTTTATATTTTCTCCAGGCATCATTCTTACTAAATATTTATCTTGATCACTCGTGTTGAATGAATTTGCTTTGTTTTCAATTTCATCTTTTCCAAAACGATCGAAGACACCTAAGAATAACAGTACTATTGGTATCACAGCAATAATTGACACTATTGTCCGAATAAATTTAGGTCGTTTTAAATAATTGAATGAAAATGCCTTTAAACCTTCACGTCTAAATGGTGTTTCAATATAACGATATGATAACTCAGCAAATAAAACTGTAAGTATGATATCAACAAAGTACACATAAATAGGAAGTTGTCCATCAACAAAATGAATGTGTATAAAACTTATGACAGGAAAATGCCATAAATATAAACTATAAGAGCGTTTACCTATATAAACAAATATACGATGACCTAAGACCTTTGCTAGGATACTAGAAGGATGTACGACACTAGCAATAATAAATAATGTCATACCTGAGATGAGATAAAATCCACCATTATAAATCCATGCACTAGTATCTTTCACTGTAAAGAATAAGAAGATAAGTGTTATTAGACCTAAGACACCTATACAATCAATAGAACGTTGCAATACTTTTGGTGGATTGGCTTTTAATTTAAACGGTGGCCATACAAATGCTAATATCACACCCAATAATAACGTTTGCAAGCGAGTATCTGTCCCAAAATAAACTCTTGAATACCCAACATTGGGTTGTGAAATAATGACCATCGCTAATAAAGACACTAGAGAAATAATCCATAATATCAAAGTAACATTGCGATATTTTTTAATCGTTAAGAGTAAAATGACCAACACAAATGGGAAGAACAAATAGAACTGTTCTTCTATTGCAAGTGACCACAGGTGTTTTAATGGCATAAATGAAAATTGTTCGAAGTAGTTAACATCCTTGGCAATATACCACCAATTCGACACATAGAATAATGCAGCGATAATATCATGTTTAACTCGAACGATTTGTTGTGGTTCAAATATTAATGTAGCAATCCCAACGACAATTAATAGCGCAACAACTGCTGGAAGTAACCTTTTAACTCGTCGAATCCAGAATTGTTTAAGGCTAATAATACCTCGCTCCTCGTATTCCTTTAAAAGTAAACTTGTGATTAAATATCCAGAAATAACGAAGAAGGTATCTACACCTATGAAACCACCTGTAAGCCATTTCCTGTTTAAATGGTAAATGATAATACCTAAGACAGCAATTGCTCTTAGTCCATCTAAACCAGGCATGTAACGCATTTTAGTCTTACGTTGTTTCCCTTTTTCAAAATCTTGTTTCATTGTTCACATTCTTTCCCTATTAAATAATAAATTTTAATAAATTCATTAATTACTAAAGCACTGAAAATCAGGATAAAACGAAAGCCGATGATCAACAACATGAAAAAATATGATTTAAGTTAATATACTTTTATATTTTAATGTATATGATTGAATCGAGTTTTATACTTAGATGTCTGAGCTTGAACTATAATAATATTTTATAAAATTTGACGCATTTATTATTATTTTTCATAAATGCAAGTACAATTTAAATTATTTTATATTGTAATTCTTATGTATTGTAGTATAACGCTTAAACAAATTCAATTTATATTACAATTATGTCATTTATTAACTTAACTTTGTCACTAAAAGCATTGAAAATGAACATTTAAATTGTTTCTATTATAAATAAAAAAACAATAGTACATCCTAATCGTGTACTATTGTTCAAAAGCGATTAATTAGCCAACGCCTAATGCAATTTTAGCGTATCTTGACATCATATCTTTGTTCCAAGGTGGATTCCAAACAATATTAACTTCTGTGTCTTGTATTTCTGGAATCTCAGCTAATACTGTTTTAATTTGTTCGATAATTTGTGGCCCAAGTGGGCAACCCATTGATGTTAAAGTCATTTCAACTGTACACAAACCATCATCATCAACATTCACTTTATATACTAAACCTAAATTAACGATATCAATACCTAATTCAGGGTCAATAACCATTTCAAGTGCACCTAGGATACTGTCTTTTAATGCCTCTTCCATTAGTATCACCTCTCATTATTTATCTTTACACTAATATATCAAATATCCGACAAAACGCCAATAAAATGCTATGATACAACTAAGCGAATAAAGACGTTATAATAACATTATAAAGTTGATTTATGTATCAATTTTAAAAACATTTAATATGAAATGTTAATGTATTTTATTCTATAGATATGTAGCTTAAGGAGAAATATATGAAACCTTATTTAATTTGTTTAGACTTAGATGGGACATTATTAAATGATAATAAAGAAATTAGCGACTATACTAAGCAAGTACTTACAACATTAAAAAAGCAAGGTCATCGCATTATGATTGCGACTGGAAGACCATACCGTGCAAGCCAAATTTATTATCATGAATTAAACATGGATACACCTATTGTAAACTTCAATGGGGCTTATGTTCATCATCCTAAATCAGATGATTTTAAAACGACACACGAGGTACTAGATGTGGACCTCGCTAGAAACATGATCGAAACACTTCAAAAAGCAAAAGTTACAAATATTATTGCTGAGGTTCGCGATCACGTGTTTATTAATAATCATGATCCTAGATTATTTGAGGGTTTTTCAATGGGTAATCCTAAAATTGAAACAGGTAATTTATTAGAAGAATTAGATGAAGCACCAACGTCGTTATTAGTAGAAGCAGAAGAGATTTACATACCTAGAATCAAGCAAATGTTGACGCGTTTCTATGCAGAGAATATTGAGCACAGACGTTGGGGAGCGCCTTTCCCAGTAATCGAAATCGTTAAACGCGGGATTAGTAAAGCGCGTGGGATTGATCAAGTCAAAGACTATTTAGGAATTGAACCTTCACATATTATAGCCTTCGGAGACGAGGATAATGATATTGAAATGATTAAATATGCTAAATATGGTATTGCAATGGACAATGGTCTAGATGAATTAAAACATATTGCAAACCATATTACTTATTCAAATAATGATGATGGTATCGGCCGTTATTTAAATGATTTCTTTAAATTAAATTTACCTTATAAAGGTTAAACAACAATTCTTAAAGTGAGACAAATGTATACTTTTATAATGTCTCACTTTTTTAATATAATTTTTCTGGAGGAATGTATGATGCGTAAAATAATTGTAGTCGGTGCTGTCGCCGGTGGTGCTACCTGTGCTAGCCAAATACGACGTTTAGATAAAGACAGTGAAATTACTATTTTTGAAAAAGACCGCGACATGAGTTTCGCAAATTGTGGATTACCCTACTTTATAGGTAACATTGTTAATGAACGTAAAGATGTTTTACCGATTACGCCAGACGTGTTTAAAGAAAAGAAAAATATTACAGTTAAAACGTATCATGAAGTAATTGCTATTAATGACAAAGATCAAACAGTGACGGTAGTAAATCGTCAAACGAATGAAAAATTTGAAGCGAGTTATGACGAATTAATATTGAGTCCTGGTGCAGGTGCTAATTCTTTAGGCTTTGATAGTGATTACATATTCACTTTACGCAATATGGAGGATACTGATGCCATCGATCGATTTATAGATCAACATCAGGCTAAGAAAGCATTAGTAGTAGGAGCAGGTTATATTTCATTAGAAGTCTTGGAGAATTTATATGCTAGAGGATTAGATGTTACTCTAATTCACCGCTCTGATAAAATTAACAAGTTGATGGACCAAGATATGAATCAAGTTATCTTTGACGAGCTAGATTCGCGACACATATCTTATCGATTAAATGAGGAAATTGTAAGTGTTAATGATCATATGGTTACTTTTAAATCAGGCATTCAAGAAGACTACGATATAATTATTGAAGGCGTTGGTACACATCCAAATTCGAAATTTATCGAGTCATCTAACGTAGAATTAGATGATAAAGGCTTCGTTAAAGTTAACGATAAGTTTGAAACAAACATCCCAAATATTTATGCTTTGGGTGATGTGATTACCTCTTCGTACCGTCATGTAAATCTACCCGCACAAGTTCCATTAGCTTGGGGAGCACATCGTGGCGCAAGCGTCATTGCAGAACAACTAGCTGGTAATAAAAATATCATTTTCAAAGGGTTTTTAGGTACCAATATCGTTAAATTTTTCGATTATACATTAGCAAGCGTCGGCATCAAAGTCGAAGAATTAACGCATTTTGATTATCAAATGGTTGAATTAAATTCTGGCACTCATGCTGGTTATTACCCTGGAAATACTAATGTCCACTTACGCGTTTACTTTGACACAAATAATCGTCGTCTTTTACGTGCTGCCGCAGTAGGTAAAACAGGTGTTGATAAGCGTATTGACGTATTATCAATGGCAATGATGAGCGAATTAACCATTGATGAATTAACTGAATTTGAAGTGGCATACGCACCACCTTACAGTCATCCAAAAGATTTAGTTAATATGATTGGTTACAAAGCTAGAGATTTATAAAAAATAGCCCTTAAATGATTACTGCAAATTCAATCATTTAAGGGCTATCCCTATATCATTAATAATTTAAATTTTAACTAATTCCAAAAAGGCTACTAATTGGACCCCATGGTAGGATAATACCTAACGCCATAGTAATAATTATTAAAATAATTGTTGCCCAGAATAAACCATGACTTGCTTCGTGTTTCTTGCGTTTGGCAATAGATACTTCCATTAGTACAACTACCGCTATACCACAAAGCATCTTCAGTGTTAACAACATATGGTTGCCCCCACCACCATGGCTAGCAGCCATGAATTCTTGAATTAACAACCAGAACCCTGAGAATAAAGTGAGTAACATAAAGACTCTTAATGCCATTTGTAAAGGTTTAAACATAGGTGTAGGACCTTGTGATTTTGAAATATGTAAAAATGCAATTACATATAAAATAATTGTCAACGCCCAACTTGCAATATGCATATGTAACAAGACCGAATTCCCCCAATACTATTTATTACCTTTTTACTTACCTATCATATCACATAAACACTTGAACGTATTGTTAAACGCTATATGAGATGGATGTGAAACTAAAATAATGGTTTTGTAGAATTTCCATGTGAAATTCTCTCTGCTGGGGCCCCTGAATTAAAACGCTTGTAACAAGTGCGTTTTTATTTCTGACAACTTCTGGCAATCTATAATTAGAGCCCGGGACATTGATTTATGTCCCAGGCTCACCTGCATTAACTGATTACAATTAAGAAATACTTATAATAAAAGATGTCTCAATTCAATCATTTATTATGAACTAATTATGATAGACAATCCTTATAACATTTTTGAACTATTAATTATTATTTAGCAATATAAGTAGTTAATGTACCAATATTATCAATAGTAACTTTGACTTCATCACCTGGTTGTAAGAATTGAGGCGGTTGTAAACCTGCACCTACACCAGCTGGTGTGCCAGTAGCAATGATATCTCCTGGATGTAATGCTACATATTTAGAAATTTCTTCAATTAAATCATCAATTTTATTAATCATTTGACTTGTATTACCATCTTGGCGAATATCATTATTAACTTTGGTTACGATATTAACATTTTCAGGTGTTGGTAACTCATCCTTAGTTACAATATAAGGTCCCATTGGGCAACCACCTGTCAAACTTTTAGATAGAAATGCCTGATCTTGTTCATTTTGCGCCTTACGATCAGTAATATCATTAATAATTGTATATCCGTAGATGTAGTCTAATGCTAATGCTTTCGGAATTTTTTCTCCAGATTTACCGATTACGATACCTAATTCACCTTCGTAATCTAATTGATCAGTGATATCTTTATGATTTGGAATTGTTGATTCATCACCAGTTAATGATGATGCTGCTTTAGTAAATACGTATAATCGTTGTACCTCATGATTTAATTCACTTGCGTGATCTTGGTAATTACGACCAAATGCAATAACATTATTTGGTGGTGTAACTGGTGGTAAGAATTCAATGTCATTAAAAGCGATTTTGAATTCATCTGCTTTACCACTATCTTCAGCCGCTACAACTGCTTTACGTACTTGTTCTTGGAAATCTAATGTTTGGTTTTGTTGTAATCCCTCTAATAATGTTTGAGGGTGGAAGTCACCTTCTCCAAATTCCGCAAATACCTTTTTAAGATCCCAAACTGCGTCTTCACGCTTAACTTTTACGCCGTAAGATTCAGCGTCTTTATAATTGAATGATAGAAATTTCATTCAGTATCAACTCCTCATCTATATCTTAATACATATTATAACTTTAATCTTTGCTAAACCACAAATATATATGTCTGAAATTTTAGAAATTTAATACACACTTCATTCATTGGATTAAAAACCTATTAAACATCTTCTTCAATACTCATTTGACCAAATTGGAAGAAATAAAGGTAACCGTATACTTTAGAATTTAAAATCGTTTCTAATGTATTTTTATAATATTTCATTTGAATTTTGTACTTATCATGAAGTTGTATACCTACCTCTTCATCTGTCATACCTCTACGCTTATTAAATGCATCTGTTTTATAATCTACAAAGTAATATTGACCGTCCTTTAAAAATATTAAATCAATCATACCTTGAATAATTGACACATCTTCATCTAATTCAGGCATTTCGTCTACACGCGCTTGATTTACGACAAATGGTAACTCTCTATAAACTTTGTCAGCTTTTGTAATAGTCATATACAAGTCACTTCTAATAAAATTCATAACTGCTTCAAATTGAATATCTTTTTTTGCATCTTCTTCAATAATATGCTTTTCAATTAATTCATTAATATAGTCATTCAATTCTGTTTCAGTCATAAGAGTTTCTTTAAATGGTAGATGTTGCATAACTGTATGCATTAAAGTACCAATTTCATTTGCTTTACGTTTTTTATTTTCACGTAAAAACTTAGGTCTCTCATAAGTTGATACACCTATACGGTATTGTCTTACCCTTTCGTAACTTGTACCACTTTCTTCTGTTTCTAATTGACGCTTTAATTCTGAAACAGACTGTTTAGATGGTTTCTCCGTATTTTTTAAAAAAGGATATTTAAATGATAATTGATCATTAATTTGTTGCTTTAATGTATCATCATGCGAGCCTTCTACTTCTAAATCTGAAACATCGCGACTTTCTTGTTCTGATTCACTGTTCTCAATCGAAAGTTCTTCAAATTGTGCAATTTTAATATCTACAGTAGGACGCAGACTCTCATCTAAATTATCAATGGATTTCTCAAACTGATACTTTGGTAATAAAGATGTAGATTGGTATTTAGCCAAAATACTATATATTAAATCAAAAGGTCGATCTGCTGATAACCGTTTATGCAATTCAATTTGATTACCTGAAATTGGCAATCGCTCAAGTTTTTCTAATGTTTCTTCCTTATCAATAGTACCAATAAGAATGAGTTGCTCTTTCGCTCGTGTTAAAGCTACATACATTAATCGCATTTCTTCAGAAACAAGTTCTTTTTCAGTAATTGATTTAATGACAACTGACGATAATGACGGATAAGTTACATTTCGCTCTAAATCAAAATAATCAATACCTAGACCATATTTTTGATTTAAGATGAGTGGTTTACGTAAGTCGCCTTTATTAAAATTCTTTGAAAGTCCCGAATAAATAACATATGGGAACTCTAGACCTTTACTACTGTGAACTGTCATCATACGTACCACATTATCATTAGGACCTATAACATTCTCTTCACCAAAGTCTTTGTTGCGTTCTATTAGTTCGTCAATAAATCTAATAAATTGATACAGCCCTCTAAAACTTGAATTTTCAAATTCTACTGCTTTATTAAACAATCCATATAGATTTGCGCGTCTACCTTTACCACCAATAAGACCACTAAAATATTGAATAACGTAATGATCATTATAGAACTTATCAATTAATTGATACACAGGATGAGATTGACTATATTCTTGATACATGTTTATATCATCCATAAAATGTTCTAATTTCTCAACTAACGTTGAGTTCGCTTCTTGATCTTTCATATAATGCAATATGGATTGATAGAAATAATCATCGTTCATACTTTGAACTCGAATGGTTGCTAATTCATCTTCCGTAAATTGGTATATAACCGATCTCATCAATCCTACTAAATATATATCTTGTAAAGGATTATCAACGGTTCTTAAAAATGATAAGACGAGACGTACTTCAGTTTGTTCAAAGTACCCTTCCTTACTATTTACATGGAACGGAATATTATAGTCTTTAAATACTTGTTGTAAATTGCGCGCATTTTTCAACCCTCTTTCAAGTATGACGATATCTTTGAAAGTAGCTTGTCTATAAGTTTCTGACTTCATATCATAAACTTGTTTATGTTCAATAATATATTTAACTTGCTCAGCAATATAGCGAGCTTCTTGTTCTGACTTTTCTAAATCATTATCGCTACTTTTATCTTGAATTAATGCATGTAGTTCGAGAGGCATAGATTTATCAGAATATTTAGTAGCACCAAAATAAAGTCTCGCATCAGCATCGTACTCAATTTCACCTACTTCTTCATCCATCATATGGTCAAATAAGTAATTTGTTGTGGCGAGTATTTCATTACGTGAACGGAAATTCTTAGATAAATCGATACGTAACCCTGATTGATTGCCATCTTTTGTGAAACGATGATATTTATCCATAAATAGCGTTGGATCAGCTTGTCTAAATTTATAGATAGATTGTTTAACGTCCCCTACCATGAATAAATTTCCACTAGATTCGTCACCACGTTTAATTTTAGATATGATTGCTTCTTGTACTTGGTTAGTATCTTGGTATTCATCTACTAAAATCTCTTCAAATTGTGATCGATATTCTTTCGCAATTGACGAAGCATTGCCCTCTTGGTCAGTTAATATTTGTAGAGCGAAGTGTTCATAATCAGAAAAATCCAGTACATTGCGACTACGTTTTTTTTCAGCAAAGTCATTAATAATATTCTTAACGATTTGTACAAGGTATTGAATTCTAGGAGCCAAACGTTTCATATCTACTTTTAAATCTTCATAAGAACGCATTAGATACTTATTTTTTACTTCAGATAATAGTTTTTTATAATCATCATAAAAATCTTTAGCGTTTGTTAAAAACTGAGAACTTATACCTTCATCTTCATTCGTATCTTTTAATTTTTTAGTTATTGTAGGCAATTTTTCAGAGGTATAATTGATGATTTCTTCAAAATTTATCACATTACCCTCAATCATTTTTTCGCATTTATATTTTTCTAGTTTGATAACATCTAAATGCTTTTCCGCTTCTATACAATTCAGAAAGTTATTTTCCGCTTCTAACAAAGTATGATATGCAGCTTTGATATAAATTTTCGATAATCTTTCTAATTCGTCTAGATATAATTTATGTTTATTATCGTCCGTGTAAATTTCAACTAAAGAATCCAACCACTCGAACGGTGAAGGATTGGCTATACTGAAATTATAGAAACGTTTTAACAAATCTCTAAAATTATCATCATTGCGATCACTTGATAATTGTTCTACTAAAGTAAGAAATTCAATATCCGGTGTATCATAATGTTTTTCTAAAACTTCATCAATAGACTGTTCAAGTAACAGCACATTCTCTACATCACTAATTGTGCGGAAATTAGGATCCAAATCAATGACATCATAATGCTGTTGAATAATCTTTAAACAGAAGCTATGTAATGTCGAAATTTGTGCTTGATGAATTTTAATGCGTTGATTCTTTAAATGTTCATTTCTAGGATCTTCTATTGACGCTTGTTGAATGCGCTGATCAACACGATGCTTCATTTCTCTCGCACTTAAATTAGTAAATGTAACAACGAGTAACTTATCAACATCTATTTCATCTCTAATAATTTTTTGAATAATTCTTTCTACTAATACAGCAGTTTTACCAGACCCTGCTGCTGCTGCTACTAATACATCTTGACCATTAGCGTATATACTCTTCCACTGTGCATCTGTCCATTGAGCATCTTTAGGTTTGATGGGGATGTTATTCATTATGATCACCGCTTTCTAACTCGACATCTTGTATTGCTTTGATAGGATCTATAGTTTCATCTACATGGCGATAATGTTTACTATCAATAATAGTATCCACATGGCACACTGATTTAAAATTACAAAATTGGCATGGTAATTGGTCATCGAATTTAAGTGGTGCAACTTCGGTATGACCTTCCATAATATTTGTAGCAGTCTTTATAAAGTTATCTTTATTATGTTTGATAAATTTATGAATTGTTGTTTCATCAGCAACACTGCTCCCCCTACTTCCAATACTTCCATCTTTCTTCAGGCTAACTGGAACAATGTCGGATTTACCAATTTCTTCTAAACGAATATCCAATGCGTCTACTACATCCATATCGCTATTAACTAAGCCACGTAATTTATATTCTTTTAAAAATGCTTGTTCAAGTTTGTCCTGTGTTAAAGCATCATCTTCCAATTCTCCCCAATCTTTAAAACTGAGACGTTCATCATGTACATGGAAATACAATAGGCCACCTGGTTTAATTTCGTTAGATAATCCCAGACGTTGGGCATTTTGCAAAGCAATATCCATATAAGTCATCATTTGCATTTGTTTACCATAATAAACCTTCTTTAAATCTAATTTCGCACTGGGATTAGATGACTTATAATCAATAATATTAATGTAGCTCTTATCATCTTTAGTGTAAGCATCTATACGATCAATTTGTCCTCGTATATTAACTGGAATGCCTTGTTTTGTAATTAATGGTTGTGCAATAAGTTCTTCACTGTTGTTCGGTGTCTTTCTAAACCCTGCTTCGAAACGTTGTGGTTTGAACTTTGTATTTTTATTTTGATAGCGTAATGCTTTCAAAGTACTTTCGACAATGACACCAATTCGTTTTGACACATACCGATAGTATGCATTTGAATCCATGAGATTAAATTGGACTTGAGGTAAAACATTCTCTAAAGCTTCAACAGTTAAAGCATGTATCTTCTTATTATCAAGATTTTTAAAGTCTCCATCTACCTTATCCGAAATATACTTCAATGCTGTATGGAAAATATTTCCTAAATCAAAATTTTCAAGCTTATATTTCGTACGCTCATTTAACCTTAAACCATGATTCGCATAATGTTTAAACGGACAATCATTATACCCTTCAAATCTAGATACACTTGCGTTAATTGTTGAACCATATAAAGATGCAGCCAATGGTTCATCTAATTTCACTGTTTCGTTGTCATATGTCAACGCAGTTAATAGGTACTCTAAACCGTTATTCAATTTGTCATTATCACGCATGACTTGATAAGCATCAACCCATACATCAGCGACCATCTCTGCCTCTAGCCAAGCTTTTAAAGATTCGAATAAGACGACTTTAGTTTGATGTGGATGCTCCATTAACGATAAAGGTTGTGCATTATGTTGATAATGAATATTCATTACTTCTAACCCATTGAACAACCCTTGTATTTGGTCTATAAATGGACTTTTTTCTTTATCCTCACCTTGTGCACCCATTAAACTATATGAAAATGTAACTTGTTCACTGCCTCGTGTCATTGCAATATAACAAACAAACGCTTCATCCATTTGTAAGATATCTGATGTAGGACTTAATTCAACTTGTGCTTGTTGTTCAAACACTTTCTTTTCTTCATCTGTTATTAGACTAGAAGAAGAAACCGGTTGCGGCATAGCACCATCGTTCATTCCAACCATATAAATATGTTTTTTATTGTCTACTTTCGCTAAGTCCATTGTCCCTATACTCACTTGATCGAGGGTTTGAGGAATCATTACAAATTCTAATTGTTCTAAACCAATATCAAATACCTCTAAAAAGCGTTTAAGAGTCATTTCTTCATTATCAAATACAGTGACTAAATCATCTAAAATTTGAATAAGTCCATTCCAAATTTGATCTATTTCTTCAGCTTCTTCATGACGACCATCGACGTCCAATTGGTCACGGTGAGTCATTAAATATTTAGGTAAATCAAATGCCTCCATTGTCTCATAGAAAGCTGTCGCAAAACCTCTCACATTTTCTGCTTCGTTCATTGCTTTTTCAAAAGTTAATATTTTATCAATAATATCATTTTTTAAATGAACTACTTGCTCGAAATCTTCTCGCTCTTCAGTAGTTAATTTATGTTCTTTACGTCCCATTTTCGTAAAGTTATCAATACTAAACAGTTTTTCATCAAGCCAACGTTTGCCATAAACACCACGTTCAACGACAAAGTTCTCTAATAAATCAATTAAATATGCACTATCCTTAAAGTGATTAGTTAGAATATTGGTTTTAATTAAACGCATCATAGGACTAATATTCCAGTTTGTTTGAATAACTTCCAAAAGTGAGCGTACCATTTCCATGATCGGATGATGTGTCATTGATCTTTTAGTGTCAATATTAAATGGAATATCGTACTGTGGAAGAACAGAGTCAAATAAATATGCATAAGCTTCATCACGATACAAGATAGCAATGTCTTGATATCTATATTGCTTATCACGTGTATCTTTAATAATTTGGCGAGCTACTTCATTAACTTCTTCACGTATACTTGAGGATTCTAAAATATTAATACTGCCATCGTAAGCGATAGGATTAATTTGCAATGCGTCAAATTGTTGTTCCAGTTGTATTAAATCTTTATTGTTAAAACGATATTGTTGTTTAAAGAATTGTTGTTGTAATTCTATGTTTAAATCTTTAGCAATTTCCTTTAAATGTGTTAATACCTCTGAGGGTTTTCTGAATAAACTAAATGGATCTTCATTACCATCAGTTGTTAAAAGAACAGTAACTTTTTTGGCGCTTTGAACGAGTGCTTTAATAATTTGATATTCCAATGTAGAGAAGTTGTGGAATCCATCTATGTATACCTCTGCTCTTTTAATCCATTCTGATTGACTTAAAATATCAATAAAATGATTTAAACTATCCTCTGAAGTAATAAATTCGCCATTTATGCGTTCCTCAAAATACTGATAAATAAGCGATATATCTTCTAATTTATGTCTAGTTCTCGTCTTCAAGTCATTATCTTGCAAAAATGTATGTAAATGTTCTGGCGTAACAGAATATTTCTTAAAATCTTGAATTTGTTCACTTAACTTCTCACTAAAACCATAATAATTTACTTGTGATTGATATAGTTTTAATTCCGATTTATGTTGTTGAACTAAATCATAAATCATCATCTCGGTAGCCGCTTGCGTTAGTCGTTCTTCAGTTAATCCTCCAACCTCTTGAAAAACTCTATAACTTAAGCGTTCAAAGTGAAGCACTTCAGTTCTTAGACTTCCATTCAATTCTTTATCATTAACAAATGCTTGTTCTAATTGAAAAGTACTCTGTGTTGGTGCTATTAAAACAATTGGATCGCCTAGAGGATCCTCTTTCATTTGTTGCTTAATATTATCAATCATATGATGAGATTTGCCTGTCCCTGCTCTGCCAATGTATGCGTTCAACTCCATTATGCCCACACTCCTTTGAACTTATTTTAACACAGAACATACGTTCTTAAAAATGTTTTGTTAGGTCGAAATATTGAACAAAAAAAGACTGGCGGAACCTCTATGAACATTCCATTACCAGTCTTGCTATGTTAAAAATTAATTCATTAATACTAATTTTCCTTATTTTTCATTATCTGGATTAAAATTAAACTTAAATTCACTGAATGGCCAAAATCTAAATGATACTTTACCAACAATTTGATCTCTATCAATTAAACCAAACGCCCTACTATCCTTACTGACTTCTCTGTTATCACCTAAAACTAAGTATTTACCTTTTGGTATGATATTTGATTTAGGATTTGCATTTAGTAAATCTTTAGTTTCAAATGAACCCGTAATATATTCACCTTGTTTACGTTTTTCATTGTAATCAAGATAAGGTTCATTTATCTTTTTACCATTAACATATAGTTTATCATTTTTATAAATAACGTTATCGCCAGGTACACCAATGACACGTTTAACATAATCGTCTTGTTGATTCGCATGAAATACGATTACATTACCTTTTTTTATGTCTCCAACTTTATATCCTAGAATGTTAACCATGACGTGTTCGCCATCTTTTAGTGTTGGATCCATTGAATCGCCTTTTATAGTATATGATTTAGCTACGAAGTTAACCATTACCCATACAAGTAATAAACCTACCGCTATGGCAACAATCCATTCAACTATTTCTTTCTTCAATTTTAACACCTCCTCTACTTATTAAACTGACTAGGTAAATTCTTTAAACGGATAATACTTTAAACTAACATCTCCTACGATATCGTCCTTATCTATTAATCCATATGTTCTTGAATCACTTTGTTTATCACCATTATCATTTAAAATAAAATATGAATTTGGCAGAATAATATCACCATCAGAATCATGTAAATCTCTTATTGCAAAATTATTAATATCTCTATTTTTAGCATAAAATTTATTAACTTGTCTATCATCTCTATACAATTTACCGTTTCTAACTTCAATTGATTCACCTGGCTTGCCGACCAATCTACCAAAGTGTAATTGATTATTATGTCGATACATGATAATATCTCCATCCTTCAACATGTTAAAGGTAACTTTAATTTTATTAATAATGACACGGTCACCTTTATTCAAAGTTGGTGACATATCATCAGTTTGAACTACAGCACTTTTAACTAAGAACATTTGTATAAACATGACAAACAGACAAGCAAATAGGAATGCTACAATCCAACTTGTCACTCTACGCACTTTGTCACTCCTTGTCTGAACCCATGAAATAGCCCTCGACTTTCTTACCAACAAACCATAACGCTATAGTAACTATTAATACCATTATTGCTCTAACAGGATGTGTGAAAAATGAGGTTACACTTTTTCCCATAATCGCCAAAAATGTAATAGAAATTAACTTAGATATAAGTAAAATTATAAAATAATATTTGCCTCTAATATGAGAGAAACTTGCCACAAAATTAACTAGTGTATTAGGTGTAAACGGAAAACACATTAATATAAATATTGGTACTAAGCCCTGTCTATCAATAAAATGAATAAGGCGTTCAATTGATCGTCTTGATTTAATCCGCTTCATAAAGTTAGCATTAACAAATTTTCTACAGAAAAAGAACACTGTATAAGTACCTGCTACAACACCTAACCAACTAATAATCGTACCTGCTATAAAGCCATACGCATGAACACATAAAATAACATACAATGTTAAAGGAAGTACTGGCACAATGGCTCTAAAAAATAAAATAATAAATCCAGCCAGATAACCAAAACCTTGTAATAAATCAAACCATTGTTCAATTTGATGAAACATAGTTACATCAAATCCTTCCTATTGGATTAACAGTTATTATTTCATAGAAATATTGTACACTGTTTCATTTATAAATCTACCTATATAATAATAAATCAGTCACAGGTAGTAGTTAGAACTCATTCCTTAGCTTTAATATAAAGATATATATTAGAAAAGTCGATACGGAATTTAATCCATATCGACTTTGTAAGACATATTTAATTGACGCTATTGAATGACTAGAGAATTATAAACGCTCTTCTAATTCTTTCTTCTTATCTTCAAATCCAGGTTTACCTAATAATGCAAACATGTTTTGTTTGTATGCTTCTACTCCAGGTTGGTTAAATGGATTAACACCTAATTGATATCCACTCATTGCACACGCTAATTCAAAGAAGTATACAACATAACCAAATGTTTCTTCGTCTAAGCGTGGAATATTCACAACAACATTAGGAACGCCACCATCAGTGTGAGCTAATAGTGTACCTTCAAATGCTTTAGTATTAACTTCATCAATTGTTTTACCTGCTAAGTAATTTAATCCATCTAAATCATCACTATCTTCTTCAATTGTAATATCGTGTTTAGGGTTGTTTACTTTTACAACTGTTTCAAATAAGAAACGACGTCCTTCTTGGACATATTGACCTAATGAATGTAAGTCAGTTGTATAGTTTGCACTAGATGGATATATACCTTTAAAGTCTTTACCTTCAGACTCACCATATAATTGTTTCCACCACTCATTGAAATATTGCATTGACGGTTCATAATTAATCAACATTTCAGTAGTGTATCCTTTGCTATATAAAATATTACGGATTGTCGCATATTGATAAGCAATATTTTCATCTAATTTATCTGATGATAATTCTTTACGCGCTTTGTTTGCACCAATCATAATTGATTCAATATTTATGCCAGCTGTTGCAATCGGTAATAGACCCACAGCAGTTAATACAGAATAACGACCACCAACATCATCTGGTACTACAAACGTTTCATAACCTTCATTATCTGCTAATTGTTTTAATGCACCTTTTGCTTTATCTGTAGTAGCAAAGATACGTTTTTTAGCTTCTGCTTTACCATACTTATCTTCAACTAATTGTTTAAATAATCTAAATGCTACTGCTGGTTCTGTAGTTGTACCAGATTTAGAAATAACATTTACTGAAAAATCTTTATCTGATAAGTAGTCTACTAATTCTTTAGTGTACGTTGATGATAAATGATTACCCACGAATACAATTTCAGGGTATTCATTTGAATTGCGGAATGATGAAGTTAACATTTCAATAGCAGCACGCGCACCTAAATATGAACCTCCGATACCAATTACTACTAATACATCTGAATTAGATTTTATACGTTTTGATGCTTCCACAATTCTTGAAAATTCTTTCTTATCATAGTCTTCCGGAAGATTCACCCAACCTAAGAAATCACTACCTGCACCAGTACCTTCGTGAATCGTTTTATGAATTGTTTTAACGATATCTTGTTGTTGATCAATTTCATGTTGACCAAAGAATTCCAATGCTTTTCCATAATCTAATTGAATATGAGTCATTTTATAAAAGCCTCCTGTATGTCCTTGTTGATTTAATTTTACTAACTTTAAGCCTTCTATTCAATTGACATGACTGACTATTCGAATATTTTCAAATTAATTCAACAATTTTAAGACATTTTTTAATAATTTTAAAATGAATAATTTCTAAATAAAATAATACTTATATTTCCATATCAATATGTAACATATCCTTTTATACAATTGATATGTTGATGATAAGAGTATTTTCAAATTTTTGTATATTTATGTAAAAAAATGGTTTTATTTTCATTTAATATCTGTTAGTATAAATTTATATCAATTTTCAGAAAAATTATGAGGTGAATTTTAATGAAAGAGAAAATCGTATTAGCATATTCAGGTGGATTAGATACAAGTGTAGCCGTTAAATGGCTTATAGATAAAGGCTATGATGTCGTAGCTGTATGTTTAGATGTTGGTGAAGGTAAAGATTTAGATGTTGTATATTCTAAAGCACTAGATATGGGTGCAGTTGAGTGTCATATTATTGATGCTACTAAAGAATTTAGTGATGACTTTGTAAGTTATGCAATCAAAGGTAACTTAATGTATGAAAATAGTTATCCACTCGTATCAGCTTTATCTCGTCCACTTATCGCTAAGAAATTAGTTGAGATTGCTGAACAAACTAATTCTGTCGGTATCGCGCATGGTTGTACTGGTAAAGGTAATGACCAAGTTCGTTTCGAAGTTGCTATTAAAGCATTAAACCCTAACCTAAAAGCATTTGCGCCAGTAAGAGAATGGGGTTGGAGTCGTGAAGAAGAAATTGATTATGCCATTAAACACAATATCCCTGTTGGCATCAATCACGATTCTCCTTATTCAATTGATCAAAACTTATGGGGTAGAGCAAATGAGTGTGGTATTTTAGAAGATCCGTATGCTGCCCCTCCAAAAGACGCTTATGATTTAACAGCAGAGTTAGAAGATACACCAGATACACCTGATGAAATTATCCTTTCATTTAAAAACGGTGTTCCAGTTCAATTAAATCATCAAGATTATGACTTAGATCAATTAATATTAACTTTAAATGAATTAGCTGGAAAACACGGAATTGGACGTATCGACCATGTAGAAAATCGTCTTGTTGGTATTAAATCTCGTGAAATATATGAAACTCCAGGTGCAGAAGTAATATTAAAAGCACATAAAGCACTTGAAACATTAACGTTAACTAAAGATGTAGCTCATTTTAAACCAGTGATTGAAAAACAATTTGCTGAACAAACTTATAATGGTTTATGGTTCTCACCATTAACTGATAGCTTAAAATTATTCATTGATAGCACGCAACAATATGTTGAAGGTGATGTTAGAATTAAATTATTTAAAGGTAATGCCATTGTTAATGGAAGAAAATCTCTATACACGCTATATGATGAAAAATTAGCAACATACACTAAAGAAGATGCATTTAATCAATCGGCAGCGGTAGGTTTCATCGATATTTATGGTTTACCTACTCAAGTAAATGCATATCTTCATGGAGGTTATAGTAATGAGTAGTAAAGCATGGGGTGGCCGTTTTCAACAACAGCCGGAAGATTGGGTAGATGAATTTAATGCTTCCATAGATTTCGACCAAACATTGTTGGATGAAGATGTCCAAGGTAGTATTGCACATGCTACCATGTTAGCTAATCAAAATATCATTTCACAAGATGATAAAGACGCAATCATTAATGGCTTAAAAGAGATTCAACAAGACTTTCATAATGGGAAGCTTGCGTTTAAAAAATCGCTTGAAGATATTCATTTAAACATTGAACATGAACTCATTCAACGTGTCGGTGACGCTGGAGGTAAGTTGCATACAGGTCGTAGTAGAAATGACCAAGTGGCTACTGACTTGCATCTATACGTAAAAAAAGAAGTACTTGAAATTCAAGACCTTATTCGATCATTCCAAACATCCATTCTTAAACTAGCTCAATCACATGTGGATACAATCATGCCAGGATATACACACTTACAACGTGCTCAACCGATTTCTTTTGCACACCATGTTATGACATATTTCTGGATGCTAGAAAGAGACTATTCACGTTTCGTTGATAGTATGAAACGTATTGATATTTCACCATTAGGTGCAGCTGCATTAAGTGGTACAACACACCCTATCGATAGACACGAAACGCAACAATTATTAGAATTTAGTTCAGTTTATGAGAATAGTTTAGATGCAGTGAGTGATCGTGATTACATTATTGAAACTTTGCATAATATTTCATTAACTATGATTCATTTATCACGTTTTGCTGAAGAAATTATCTTTTGGTCTACGGATGAAGCGAAATTCATTACCCTATCTGATGCTTTCTCTACAGGTTCATCTATTATGCCTCAGAAGAAGAATCCAGATATGGCAGAACTTATTCGTGGTAAAGTAGGACGTGCTACAGGACATTTAATGAGCATGCTTGTAACATTAAAAGGGTTACCACTTGCATATAATAAAGACTTACAAGAAGATAAAGAAGGTTTATTTGACTCAGTACGTACTATAAAAGGTTCACTACGAATTTTTGAAGGTATGTTAGATACAATGACCGTTAATACAGACCGTTTAAACGAAACTGTGCATCAAGACTTTTCAAATGCAACGGAATTAGCTGATTATTTAGTAGCTAAAGATGTACCATTTAGAAAGGCGCACGAAATTGTTGGTAAAATTGTCTTTGAGTGCATTCAACAAGGTATCTATTTATTAGATGTACCTCTCGAACGTTACAAAGAATTAAATTCAAATATAGATCAAGATGTTTATGATTATCTTAAACCGGAAAACTGTCTTAGCCGAAGAAAAAGTTATGGTTCAACAGGCCAAGACGCAGTACGTCATCAACTGAAAGTTGCTGAAAAATTATTAAATAACGATTAATTTTAGAGGTTGGGTATGGGCCAACGAATTCTGAATGAATTCTATCCATTCCCAACCTTTTTGTTAAATATATTGAGTGAACATTAATTATATAATAGTTATTTAAAGCTTCTGCAAATTCACTTTCTTACACAAAATATCACTGATAGATTTTAATTATACATTTAACTATGAAAGGATGAGTTTGTTGAAAGCAAGTAATAAAGGTATCATTTCATGTTTAACAGTAGCCAGTTTGAGTCTAGCGATTATACATACGCCCGTTGAAGCAAGTGGGGGTGAATCATCAAACACTACAACTACGAACCTAACTAATGCATCTAAAACTCAAAACAATCATACTAATTGGTCAAGAAATTTAACAGGAGAGCGCCATACTACTATTGCACATCGTGGTGCTAGTGGCTATGCACCAGAGCATACTTTTGCAGCGTACGATAAAAGTTATAATGAATTAGGTGCCTCATATATTGAAATAGATTTACAACGCACTAAAGATGGTCATTTAGTTGCAATGCATGACGAAACAGTTGATCGTACAACAAACGGCTCAGGACGTGTCGAGGATTATACATTAGCTGAATTAAAGAAATTAGATGCAGGTTCATCATTTAATGAACAAAATCCTCAATTAGCCAAAGATAGTTATAAAGGTGCTACAGTTCCAACATTAGATGAAATTTTGACACGTTATGGTACAGATGCCAATTATTATATTGAAACAAAGCAGCCTGATGTTTATCCTGGCATGGAACAACAACTGCTAGACACACTAAACCGACATAACATGCTTACTTCAAATTCTCTAGAAAATGGACATGTCCTGGTACAATCATTTTCAGAAGCTAGCTTATTAAAAATGCATCAATTAAATTCAAATGTGCCATTAATACGCCTATTGGATAAAGGTGAATTAGCTCAACAAAGTGAAGCAGATTTACAACGTATTCGTTCTTATGCAATTGGTGTCGGTCCTGAATATAGCGATTTAAATGCACAAAATACAGCTCATTTAAAAGACTTAGGTTTTCTCGTACATCCATTTACGGTGAATGAAACTGCCGATATGCAGCGCTTGAACCAATACGGTGTTGATGGTGTCTTTACAAACTATGCTGATCAATATAAAGCAATAAGTTCACAAAAGTAAGTAAAAGTTTTAATACAGTCCGCTACTGCGAATTTGCAAAATAGCATCATTATATAATGTAAGTCTCAGGCTCTTGAATCAAAACAAAAACGCTATAACTTGTTTCATTCCCATAACAAGCTATAGCGTTTATTTATGTTTATATATCGGTTTATGCCCAACCACGGTAGCGAGCTGCTTCTGCAGTACGTTTAATACCTACAATATAAGCTGCTAGTCTCATGTCAATTTTTCTATTTTGTGCTAATTCGTAGATTGTATCAAACGCATCTACTAATTTTTCACGTAATTTATCGTTAACTTCCTCTTCAGACCAATAATAACCTTGGTTATTTTGCACCCATTCGAAGTATGAAACTGTTACACCACCAGCACTTGCTAGTACGTCTGGTACCAATAAGATACCACGTTCAGTTAAAATTCGTGTAGCTTCAGGTGTAGTAGGTCCGTTAGCCGCTTCAACAATAATATCGGCTTTAATATCATTCGCATTATCTTCAGTGATTTGGTTAGAAATCGCAGCTGGTACTAGAATGTCACAATCTAACTCGAACAATTCTTTGTTAGAAATTGTGTTATCGAATAAGTTTGTAACTGTACCGAAACTATCACGACGATCTAATAAATAATTGATATCTAAACCTTCTGGATCATGTAATGCACCATAAGCATCAGAAATTCCTACGACTTTTGCACCCATGTCATATAAGAATTTAGCTAGGAAACTACCTGCATTACCAAATCCTTGGATAACTACGCGAGAACCTTTGATTTCCTTACCACGACGTTTAGCTGCTTGTTCAATAGCAATCACTACGCCCAATGCAGTTGAACGATCGCGTCCTTGTGAACCACCTAATACGATAGGTTTACCTGTGATAAACCCAGGTGAGTTGAATTTATCTAAAGCACTATATTCATCCATCATCCAAGCCATAATTTGAGAGTTAGTAAATACGTCTGGTGCTGGAATATCTTTTGTAGGACCAACGAATTGAGAAATTGCACGTACATATCCACGAGATAAACGTTCAACTTCATGAATACTCATTTGACGTGGGTCACATACGATACCACCTTTACCACCACCGTATGGTAAATTAACAATACCGCATTTTAAAGTCATCCACATAGATAATGCTTTAACTTCTTCTTCATCTACTTCAGGATGGAAACGAACCCCACCTTTAGTTGGACCAACAGCATCGTTATGTTGAGCACGATAACCTGTAAATGTTTTAACAGTACCATCATCCATGCGTACTGGGATACGAACTTGTAAAAATCTTAATGGTTCTTTGATTAAATCATACATACCATCGTCAAATCCCAATTTGTGTAAAGCTTCTTTAATGATACTTTGTGTAGAAGTCACTAAATTATTATTCTCAGTCATGATCACTTTCGCCTCTTTTTAACAAATGATTTCGCTTTCATACATATTGTAACACATGTCTTTGCTTTTTAAAGGGTTTTCAAAATGAATGTTACAACTTTTTGAACTTAATTAAATACGCTTCTGATTCTATCTAATGCATCATCTAATTCTTCTTTAGAAATAACTAAAGGTGGAGCAAATCGAATCACCGTATCATGAGTTTCTTTACATAATAGTCCTTTTTCTTTTAATGCTTCACAGAAAGGTCTAGCATTTTCATGTAATTCAACACCAATAAATAGACCACGACCACGTACTTCTTTAATAGCTGGGTGATTAATTTTTTGTAATTCAGATTTAAAGTATTCCCCTAATTCATGTGAACGGCCAGGTAAATCTTCATCTAATATGACATCTAACGCAGCGATTGAAACGGCACAAGCTAATGGATTACCACCAAACGTAGAACCGTGTGAACCAGGTGTAAATACATCCAGTACTTCGTTATCAGCTAAGACTACAGAAATAGGTAGTACGCCGCCACCAAGCGCTTTTCCTAAAATATAAACATCAGGTTTAACATTATCCCAATCAGTAGCAAATAATTTACCAGAACGTCCTAAACCAGCTTGAATTTCATCGGCAATAAATAGAATATTATGTTCATCACATAATTCTCTGATAGCTTTTAAATAACCTTCAGGTGGGATATTAATACCTGCTTCACCTTGAATCGGTTCAACTAAAATAGCAGCTGTATTCTCATTAATAGCTTCTTTTAATTTATCAACATCACCGAAATCTACTTTGCGGAAACCATCTAATAACGGACCATAACCACGTTGGTACTCAGCTTCTGATGATAAAGATACTGGCGCCATAGTACGACCATGGAAGTTACCATTAAATGCGATAATTTCAGCTTTATCTGGTTCAAGACCTTTTACATCATATGCCCAACGACGTGCAGCTTTCAATGCAGTTTCAACTGCTTCCGCACCAGTATTCATTGGTAGTGCTTTATCTTTACCTGATAATTTACAAACTTTTTCATACCATTCACCTAAATTATCACTATGAAAAGCACGAGAAACCAAAGTTACTTTGTCAGCTTGATCTTTAAGTGCTTGAATAATTTTAGGATGACGGTGTCCTTGGTTAACAGCTGAATAAGCTGAAAGCATATCCATATATTTATTACCTTCTGGATCAGTTACCCAAATACCTTCCGCTTCTGCAACAACGATTGGTAGTGGTACGTAGTTTTGAGCTCCATAATGGTTTGTTAATTCAATGATTTGTTCTGACTTAGTCATAATATCTCCCCTTTGCTTAATTTATATTAAAACTAATTGCCATACGATTACGGCTTTCGATGTCATATACAAAGAAGTATATTCGCAAAATTAATAAGAGCACTAAATGACTCATTGTTACATCAAATATGCCCTTCGTTTCTAAATGAAAGCCCTTACAGATATAATGACATACCTATCAATATTTTTACAAGCAAAATATTAAAAATTTTCCGATAAATAAAATGAATTAAGATTCCTTTGGTATTTACATAAAAAAAAGATTATGACAAGAATGATTGCCATAATCTATTATAAACTCTAAGTTCATCTACATTTATCAAATTAAATTTATAAAGATATTTTGAACATCTTCTTTTTAACTAGATTAAAACTAACCGCAAAGTTTAACATTTATTCACTCATTAATACTATTTATCTTTACGAGGTAACGGATAAAAACCTTGGTTAAATTGTTTCCACAAATTAGGTGTTAATTCATGCTTATCTTCACGATGAGGGTCAAATTCTGATAAAATTTCATCTTCTTTTCCTTCTTGAATTTTGCTGATGAAATTATAGTCTAATAATATTTCACGACCAAGTGCTACGAGTTCAACACCTGTTGATTCAATAGCGTCTAATGCATCATCAGCTGTAAATACAGATCCTACACCAATAACTGGGATACGACCATCCACCCATTGGTGAATTAATTTCAATCGCTCTTGTCCTGCATACTTACCTTCTCTTGTAGTTGAATGAATATCTCCAAGAGATATATGAACATAATCAATTGATTTTTCAGTAATTGTATTAATTAATTGTTCGGTAATTTCCATTGAAATACCTGGTGATTCAGCTTCTTCAGGAGAAAGTCGATACCCTACTATGAAATCATCGCTCGCATATTCTGATTTGGCCTTTAATACTTCATCTATAACAGCAGTTGGAAACTTCATGTGATCAGACCATTCATCATTTCTTCTATTATAATATGGAGATACAAATTGGTGAATTAAATAGTGATTAGCACCATGAATCTCTACGCCATCAAACCCAGCTTCGATTACTCGACGCGTTGCTTCACCGAAATCTTTAATTGTTTGTTCAATTTCTTTAGGGGTAATTTCTCTAGCATCATGTTCATGTTGTTGTCCGAAGCTTTTTAAAGTGATAGGACTTGGTGCAACAACATCTCCATTCGGTGTTAAATTAGCTAATGCTTGTGCGCCACCATGATGAATTTGAACTAAAGCTTTAGCACCATTCTTCTTCATAGCTTGTGCTAAACGCTTGAGTCCTTCTATATCTGAATCATGCGCAACAGAAGGTTGTCCTGGAAAAGCTTTACCAATATCGTTAACATTACTTGCAGCATTGATAGCTAAGCCAACATCTTTAGAGCGCTTTTCAATATACGGTATTTCCACGTCAGAAATTGTACCATCATCATTAGATGAAATATGCGTTAATGGCGCCAATACAAAACGATTTTTTAATTCAACCCCATTTGGCAAAGTTACGGTTTCAAATAATTTTTCATATTTTTTATTCATAGGTAAGTCCTTTCCTTTTTAATTATGACTAGACTATAGCACGCAGAATTAAAGCTCCTCCAATATTCTGCTTGACTGTACATGCATATATTTGTGTCGCTTTTTTATAATCAAACGCATAAAAAAGCTAACGTTATATTAAAATATAACGTTAGCTTAGCGTGTTAACAGTCAATCAATTATTACGAATCGCACGTTTAGACTGTTTAATCCAGACCGGTAGGCGTTCTTCAAGTGTTTGAAACCCATACTTTTCTGTTTCTTTAATTTCATCTAATACTGACTGCTTTTCTTTTTTTCGTTCATAATTCTTAAAGTAATCATTATCTTTAAGAGACAAATTTAGTTTTCCTTCATCATCAATTGATAAAATTTTTGCTTTAACGATTTGTCCTTCTGATAGAAATTTTTTTAAGTTGTGGACGTAATCATCCATAATTTCAGAAATATGGATAAGTCCTTCAGTATGGTCAGGGGTCTCAACAAAAGCGCCATACGGTTGAATTCCAGTCACACGCACTTTAATATGCTGACCTTCTTTATAGTGATTATTCAACTTGATAACCCCTTACTTCGATTTACTTAACATAATTATAATAGCATAAATCACAAACTTGGACTAACTATAAACCAATAAAAATCCACATTTTTTCAAAAATATAATAACCCTTTCGACAAATACTAAATTAACGTTCGCATTTAAGGTTATCGTTTTAAAAATTGCAATTGAATTGAAAGTTAAACCATAAAAAAACGAATCGACATCAACCGTCGATTCGAAAGATTTGTTCATAATCAATTATTATTTATCTTCTACATCAATAGATTCAATAACTACATCATGTACAGGTTTATCTTGTGCACCTACTTTAGTATTTGCAATATCTTCTAAAGTTGCTTCGCCTTCAATTAGTTGTCCGAACACAGTGTGTTTTTGATCTAACCAAGGCGTGCCACCATTATCCGCATATGCTTTGGCAATCGGTTCAGGCCAGCCACCATCTACTAATTGGTTAACCATAGATTCTGGAACTTCTTTCATTTGAACAACAAAGAATTGAGAACCATTTGTGTTTGGTCCTGCATTTGCCATTGAAAGCGCGCCATATAAGTTAAAAGCCTCTAAAGAGAATTCATCTTCAAAAGAACCTCCATAAATACTTTCACCACCCATACCAGTTGCTGTAGGGTCTCCTCCTTGAATCATGAAGTCATTAATAACACGGTGGAAAGTAATACCGTCATAATAACCATTTTTAGCGTGTGTCACAAAATTTTCAACAGTTTTCGGCGCGATATCTGGGAACAACTTAAATGTCATATCGCCTTTATTTGTATGCATAGCAACTTTAATTTCATTGTCTTGTATTTCTTTGTTTAGTTGTGGATAGTTAGTCATTTCAATTCTCCATTCATGTTATGATGATATAGATACATCTTAACACATTTGAAAGGAAGTAATATAGCATGTTATACCGATTCTCACATAAGACTGGCGCTTACGGCGTTACTATTAAAGAAGAGAATGACGACCAAGTTCTAGTTCAAGTTGAACAAGTGATTAAACATCCAAAACAAGGTGATTTACATAATCCAGGACAAACTGAAGGTGTCTTTTTCCATGAAAGACGTGCTCTAAGTCACTTTGAAAAACGTTATGCAACGCGTTCACAATTGCGTGAGTTTAATGTTGAAGAAATGACTTATGAAGCGTCACTTCAACAAGCTATTACAAAAATGGAAAATGATTTAAAACAACAAAATACTGAATTTGCAAAACAAGCCTTAAACAATCTTGAAAATTTAAAAAATGACTATTCAATTCAATATAAACAAAAATTTTTATAGGTCATTTGAACGTGTTTCTTCTTATTTAACAAGTTCTGAAAAATCACTACTCATATGAGTTTTCGGCGTTTTTCAGAACAATATGATTCATGTATAATATATTGCATAAATATTTTTTAAGGAGGATAACATAGTGAGTTTGTTACATATTGCGGTCATTTTACCGTTAATATTTGCACTCATTATTCCAATTCTATATCGATTCTTTAAAAAGATTCATTTAGGTTGGTTTGTATTACCTATTCCTGTTGTCTTATTTATCTATTTCTTATCTCTTATTTCGACTACTCAGTCAGGTAATACAGTAATAAAAACATTAAACTGGATGCCACATATAGGTATGAATTTTGATTTATATCTTGATGGCTTAAGCATTTTATTTAGTTTACTTATAACAGGTATAGGATCGTTAGTGGTTTTATATTCCATTGGTTACTTAAGTAAATCTGAACAACTTGGTAATTTTTATTGTTATTTATTACTATTTATGGGTGCAATGTTAGGCGTTGTCCTTTCAGACAATTTAATTATTTTATATCTATTTTGGGAATTGACTTCGTTTTCAAGTTTTTTACTTATCTCTTTCTGGAGAGAAAAAAAGGCATCTATTTATGGTGCACAAAAGTCATTAATCATTACCGTATTTGGTGGATTAAGTTTATTAGGGGGATTCATTTTAATTTCTCTAGCAGGTGATTCACTTAGCTTACACGAGCTAATTGCTAATGCATCTGAAATTCAACATAGTCCATTATTTATCTTCGCAATGGTACTTATTATGTTGGGTGCATTCACTAAATCTGCACAAGTTCCATTTTATATTTGGTTGCCTGACGCTATGGAAGCACCTACCCCAGTCAGTGCATATCTACACTCGGCAACAATGGTGAAAGCAGGATTATATTTAGTTGCTCGTGTTACACCGCTTTTTGCGATATCACAAGGATGGATTTGGACAATTACTTTAGTTGGTCTAATCACGCTTTTCTGGGCATCTTTAAATGCCACAAAACAACAAGATTTGAAAGGTATACTTGCCTTCTCAACAGTATCTCAACTTGGCATGATTATGTCGATGTTAGGTATTGGTGCCGTAAGTTATCATTTCGAGGGAAGTCAAAGCCAATTGTACATTGCTGGATTTACTGCAGCAGTGTTTCATCTAGTGAATCACGCCACATTTAAAGGTGCGTTATTCATGATTACAGGTGCTGTAGATCATGTTACAGGCACAAGAGATGTTAAAAAACTTGGTGGTTTACTAACGATTATGCCTATTTCATTTACAATTACTGTTATTACAGCATTAAGTATGGCAGGCATTCCACCGTTTAATGGCTTCCTTTCTAAAGAAAAATTTCTTGAAGCCATGATTGAGATTTCTCACGCTAATGTTTTCAGTTTAGATACATTAGGTATTGTTTTTCCTATTTTAGCTATTGTGGGTAGTATATTTACATTTGTTTATTCAATTAAATTTATTATGTATATTTTCTTTGGTAAACATCAACCGAATGCTTTACCTAAAAAAGCACATGAAGCTTCAATATTAATGTTATTATCTCCAATCATTTTAGCAGTACTCGTTGTTGTCTTTGGGTTATTCCCTGGATTATTAACGCAATCTATTGTAGAACCAGCGACAACTGCAATTAGTGGTATGAGTAATGTTAATGCGGAATTCCACTTATTCCATGGTATTACGCCTGCATTTATTTCAACATTAATTATTTGGATATTAGGTATTCTTTTATTACTAACATTTAGTTATTGGATCCGACTCTTACACGCTCAGCCAACACGTTTAACGTTAAATCATTGGTATGATTCTACTGGAAAATACTTGCCTAATTATTCAGCGAATATGACGAATAGTTATGTAAATGGTTATGTTAGAGATAGCTTAGTCATTATATTCGGTATGCTTATTGTCGTTACGATTGTGACGCTACTAAGCGTTCCTTTTGACTTTAATTTTAAAGATATAAATAATATTCATATTTATGAAATAGCGATTTTAATATTATTAATTATCGCAGCATTTATGGTTGTTATTGCTAAATCACGTTTATTTAGCGTTATCATGCTAGGTGTGGTCGGTTATTCAGTATCTGTGTTATTTGTATTTTTCAAAGCACCAGACCTTGCCTTAACACAGTTCGTAGTAGAATCGATTTCTACAGCGTTATTCTTATTATGTTTCTATCATTTACCTAATTTAAATCGTTATAATGAAACACGATCATTTAAATTAACGAACGCACTTATTTCAATTGGTGTCGGACTTGTTGTCATTATCTTAGGTTTAATTGCGTACGGAAACAGACATTTTACATCTATTGGAGAATACTATAAAGCACATGTTTATGATTTAGCTCACGGTAAGAACATGGTAAATGTCATACTTGTTGACTTCCGTGGTATGGATACTTTATTTGAATCATCTGTATTAGGTATTGCAGGTTTAGGTGTGTATACAATGATTAAGTTGCGTCGTAAACATCAATCAAGTGAGGTGAAAAGTGATGAACAGACAGAACAATAATTTAATGTTTCAATATGCCGCTGTTATTATCGCCTTTCTAATCGCCTTATTTGGGGTCACTTTATTCTTTGCAGGACATTATACACCTGGTGGTGGCTTCGTAGGTGGCCTACTATTATCATGTGCACTAACTATCATCGCAATTGCGTTTGATATTAAAACGATGGAAAAGGTATTCCCGTGGGATTTTAAAATTTTAATTGGAATTGGCTTATTATTCTGTGTTGGTACTCCATTAGCGAGTTGGTTCTATGGTGAAAACTTTTTCACACACACGGAATTTAATATACCGTTGCCCCTACTTCAACCTGTTCATATGAACACACCGATGTTCTTTGATTTCGGAGTTCTTTGCGCAGTAGTTGGAACGATTATGACAATTATTATAACGATTGGAGAGAGCGAATAGTGGAAATAATCATGATATTTGTATGTGGCATCCTCGCTTCAATTAGTGTCTATCTCGTTTTATCTAAAAGTTTGATACGAATTGTTATGGGGACAACTTTAATTACACATGCATCAAATTTATTTTTAATTACTATGGGTGGATTGAAACATGGCGAAATGCCAATCTATGAAAAAAATATTAGTCAATATGTCGATCCTATCCCCCATGCATTAATACTAACGGCAATCGTTATCGCGTTTGCGACAACTGCCTTTTTCTTAGTCTTAGCATTTAGAACATATAAAGAATTAGGTACTGACAACGTAGAAAGAATGAAAGGAGTGTTAGATGATGATTGAAAATAACTTAGTCGTCCTTTCATTAGTCGTACCTATCTTTACAGCAATTATATTGGTCTTTTTAGGACAACGTTATCGTGCGAAACGATATGTCACTTTAACTGGTCTAGTCCTGACACTAATTGTGGCAATAATCAATTTAAGAAATGTATATGTCGATGGTCCGCTTAAAGTAGAATTGGGTTCTTGGCCTGCACCTTATGGCATTATCTTTTTACTAGATAGTTTTAGTGCAATGTTGATTGTGACTAGTATCATTATCACCATTTTAATTACTGCATTTTCAAGTACCACAGCAGGAATAGATAGAGAACGTTATTATTATCACTTCTCTATCACATTTATGTTAGTAGGAATTATAGGTGCATTTACAACTGGAGATATATTTAACTTATTTGTATTTTTCGAAGTCTTCCTAATGTCATCTTACGCACTACTTGTACTAGGTGGCACTCAAATTCAATTACGTGAAACTGTCAAATACTTATTAGTTAATATAGTTACCTCAACATTCTTTGTAATTGCAGTAGCGATTTTATATTCCATCGTTGGTACGTTAAACATGGCAGATATTAGTGAAAAATTATCTACATTGTCTAACACACATGGCGGACTCTTAAGTATAGTCTTTATTTTATTTATCTTCGTGTTCGCAACTAAAGCTGGTGTTTTCCCTATGTACGTATGGTTGCCAGGTTCATATTATGCACCACCATTTGCAATCATTGCATTTTTTGGTGCCCTACTAACAAAAGTAGGCGTATATGCGATTTTAAGAACTTTGAGCTTGTTCTTCCACAACACAATGAGTTTCTCGCACTATACAATTTTATTCTTAGCGTTATTAACGATCATTTTTGGTTCAGTAGGTGCGATTGCATACGATGACACTAAAAAGATTATTATTTATAATATCATGATTGCTGTCGGAGTTATCTTAGTTGGCGTAGCAATGATGAATGAAGCAGGTATTATAGGTGCGATTTACTACACAATTCATGACATGTTAGTCAAAACTGCCCTATTTTTACTTATAGGTGTGATGTATCAAATTACGAAATCTACAAGTCTTAAAGACTTTGGCGGTTTAATTAAACACTACCCTGTACTAGGATGGACTTTCTTCATCGCAGCACTAAGTCTCGCTGGTATACCGCCTCTAAGTGGTTTTTATGGTAAATATTACATTGTACAAGCAACCTTTGAAAAAGGGTTTTATGTAAGTGGTATTATCGTTTTACTTTCAAGTTTAGTTGTACTATATTCAGTCATTCATATTTTCTTAAAAGGCTTTTTCGGGAAACCTAAAGGTTATGAGCCTACTCAAAGTGTTAACGTTAAACACGCAACTACTATTTCAATAATTGCTGTCGTCATCACAGTCGTATTTGGATTATCTGCTGATTTATTATATCCATTAATTTCTGAGGCGGCTCAATCGTTTTACGATCCTAGCATCTATATTGAGAGTGTCTTAGGAGGTAGATCATAATGGCTATTCAAATTATTTTAAACTTTATCTTAGCTTTTATTTGGATTTTCTTAAGTGGTAGCTATACATTAAATAACCTCTTACTCGGTTTCATACTAGGACTCGGATTTGTATATTTATTTAGTAGAATATTACCAGGAAGATTTTATTTCATAAAAATTTATAAGATATTAAAATTAGCGGTTGTATTTTTTGTAGAATTATTAAAAGCTAATATCGACGTCTTAAAAATTGTTCTACAACCTAAACTTAAGAATGAACCAGGATTCTTCGTATATCACACTGACTTAAAAACTGATTGGCAAATCGTTTTATTATCTAATTTAATAACATTGACGCCTGGAACAGTCGTATTAGGTATAAGTGATGATAGAAAAAAAATATATATTCACTCTATAGATTTTAGTACTAAAGAAGAAGAAGTTGAAGGTATAAAATCTTCATTAGAGAGAGTAGTTAGAGAGGTGGGCGAAGACTAATGTTAAAAATCATCATGATTATTGCTTTAATTGTTGTTGCAATATCAATGTTAGCGATGTTTGTTCGTATCATCAAAGGTCCCACATTAGCCGATAGAATTTTAGCACTTGATGCAATCGGTTTACAACTAATGGCGTGTATCGCCTTATATAGTATATTCATAGGTTCAGAATATTTACTCGTAGCTATTTTATTAATTGGTATTTTAGCCTTTTTAGGAACAGCCGTCTTCTCAAAATATATGGATAAAGGTAAGGTGATTGAACGTGATAACGAACATCATCATTAGTTTAGCTGTTATCTTTGTCATTTTAGGAGCTATTATAAGTGCCGTTACTGCTATTGGTATTATAAGATTAAAAGATATTTATTCGCGTGGTCATGCTGCAGGCAAATCAGCAACTTTAGGTGCTATTTTCCTATTGTTTGGCACATTCTTATACTTTATCGCTACAGATGGATATATTAATATGCAGTTAATCTTTGGTATTCTTTTTATTCTTATAACTGGCCCACTTTCAAGTCATTTAATAATGAGAGCAGCTTATAATAATAAAACACCTTATACTAAAGATACGAAGATCGATGAATTAAAAAATGAATTTAAAGATAAGATGATTTAACTAATACAGCAACTTACTAAATTGAAAAAGTTCTTATAGCAAACTTTATATAGCTCAAGTCACAATTGCGGGTGGAGACAGAATTCAAAATGATTTCTGTCCCCGCCCTTTTTTTATTGTCTAGTCTACATATTTATGATAATATAAATCGTAATTATTACGTTTTAAAAAAGAAAGAAGTGTTATTATGCATTGGACAATTATCGGTGGCGGTTTACAAGGTACAACAATTGCGATTCAACTAAGAGAATTAGGGCTATCTAGAGATAAATTAACAATTATAGACCCTTATGCCACACTATGTGAACAATTCAATGATTTTTCTCATCGTATCAGCATGCCCTATTTGCGTTCACCAATTGTACATCACATCCACCCTAACCCATTCCATTTAAAACAATTCGCTAAAGTTCAACAATATGCGCACGGTACATATGGTCAATACCAACGTCCACAAACAGATATGTTTATGCATCATGTTCACGAACAAGTTCATCATTATGATTTAAACGAAAATCATATTCAAGGCTATGTAGAAGCATTAGCGAAGAAAGATGGTCAATGGCAAATACAATTAAATGATAATCAAGTCATACACACGGATTGCGTTATATTAGCAAATGGATGTACGCATAAACCCTATATTCCTAATGTTTATAAAGATGCTGATGATGTGTGCCACATTTTCGATAAATCATTTAATACAACTATGTATGGACATAGTTCTCACGTTATAGGAAGTGGTATTTCTGCTGCCCATTTAACTTTAAAACTTATAAATCAATCTCATGATAAAGTTATTCATTTATGGATGAATAAAGACATTGATATCCAACATTTCGATGCAGATCCAGGTTGGTTAGGTCCTAAAAATATGAATCACTTTTTAAATATTGAATCTTCTTTAGAACGGCAGTCTATCATTCAACACGAAAGACATAAAGGTTCAATGCCTAGAGAGTTATATTTACGACTTAAGAAACATATTCAATCTGGACGACTTATAATTCATAAAGAGAATATTTTATCAGTTGACCAACATCAAATTCATACAGAACAAGCGGCTATCCCTTATGATTTCATTTTATTAGCAACCGGTTTTGAACCAACACTATTAAAACAGCCTATGATTCAATCATTAATTAAAAATGAAGATGCTCCATTAACACGCTGTGGATTACCTTCCATTAGTTCTGAATTAGAGTGGTTACCTCAATTGTTTGTGTCAGGTGGTTTAGCAGATTTAGAACTGGGTCCTTTTGCTAGAAATATCATGGGTGGAAGAGAAGCCGCTCAAAGAATTAAACAGGCTTATAAACGTTTATCGGCTCAACCTATCCAAAAACATGCTTAATTTCATTAGAAGTAATTGTCAACGTAACAACTATAAACTATTTTTAAATACGATCTCTTGTATATTTCTTATAAAAAAGCAGGCGTAGGATAGAATTCTTTATGAATTCACCGTCCCACGTCTGCGTTTTTTCTTAAACAAATACTTTTATAAGTAGGATATTTAAAACAATGCTTAATCGAACTAAAGCAGCGTTTGGTATTTTATTGCTTTAAAAGTTTAATTCCAATTGTTCCTCTCATAACACTTATCAATTGGCCTTGTTCACTTTTTATTTCTATATTCCAAACTTGAGTTGTGCTTCCTTTATGAATAATCGTTGCTGTAGCAATAACACGACCTTCTTTAACCGAATGAATATGGTTAGCATTCATTTCTAAACCTAGTGGTATGAACGATTTCGTATCGATTAGATTAGCAGCGCCTAATGAACACGCTGTTTCACCTAAAGCAATTGTTGCACCACCATGCAAATAACCGAATGGTTGTTTAACTTTATCAGTAACAGGCATTGAAATTACTACTTTACCCTCTGATGTTTCTTCAATCTGCATTTCGAAAGTTTCCAATAAGTTAGTCATTTAATTGTTCACCTCATTACACCTATAATATCATAGCTGCAATCGTACCAAATACCATTAAAGGTATATTATAGAATAAGAAATTCGGGATACATGTATCGCGAATATGATCATGCTGTCCATCCACATCTAACCCAGCTGTTGGCCCTAGCGTAGAATCACTTGCAGGAGATCCTGAATCACCTAAAGCACTCGCAGTTCCTACTAAAGCGATTAGAGCCATAGTACTTAAGCCGAGTGAAGCACCAAGTGGAATAAATAATGTTGCAATTATAGGAATCGTTGCAAATGATGAACCAATTCCTAAAGTTACAATTAAACCAATAATATACATGATGACAATACTTAATAACTTGTGACCATTTGAAATGTCAGTCAAACTTGATACTAATTTTTCGATATCTCCTGTTGCATTCATGACACCTGCGAAACCATTAGCTGAAAGAATAACAACACCTATAAATGACATGATTTTAATACCTTCAACAAATTGACTATCCAATTCTCTCCATTTGTAAACACCCGAAATAAAGAATACGAGTACACCTGCTAATGCACCAAAAATCATTGAATCAGTAAAAGTTTGAACTAAGAATGTAGCTAATATAGCGACTATTGTAACTACGAGTACATACGGTTTAATTTCATTAATTGTATTCTCATCTTCTACATAAGTTTCTGTTTTATATTCTCGTGGTTTACGATAATAAAACATACCCAAGATTAAACCAACTATATAACCAAGTGAAGGAATCAACATGCCTTTCCAAATCATATTAAATTCGATAGGGTGATGTGCTTTTTGGAAACCGCTTTGAATAATTTGGTGGAAAATCTGTCCAAAGCCATATGGTAATAAGACATAAGGCCAACACAAACCAAAGCCGATGACTAGAGAAATAAGTCTTCTATCAATTTTTAAATCATTAAACAGACTTAATAGTGGCGGTATAACTATTGGAATGAAAGCAATGTGAACCGGTATAAGGTTCTGACTCATTATACTCATCGCGAGTAAAGCTATGATAATAATGATTTTTACTTTTATTCTTGATAGTCTGCTATTTTCAGAGTGAATTGCGCGGATTATCTTAGTTACAAGATAATCTGTAATACCACTATATGAAATCAATGCTGCAAATCCACCCAATAATGCATAGCTTAGCGCTACCTCGGAACCGTCTACAATATTTTTTCCAAATACACTGATTACCTTTTCAACACTCATTCCAGAAATGAGACCGCCTACTAATGCACTAATGAACAGACTAATAACTACATTTAGTCTACATAAGCATAAAACAATCATTAATAATACGGCTATTACAACTGCATTAAACATAACAACACATCCTTTATCTCTCTACCGAACTAAAGTATTTAATATGTTCCTTATCATACCAAGTAGCTGGTACGTTGTCAATGTAGAATTACATTCTAAGTTAATAAGATTATTCATATTAAATAAGGAGTAGAAACACGCAATAGCACATGTTTCTACTCCTTAACCAAATGATTTCTACTTTTCTATTTATCTTAACCAATTTAATACAGTAGTAATCATACTGCCAGTTGGGCCTTTTGGACCTTTATAGCTAGTCTTGTTAGTTGTCGCAGGACCAGCAATATCGAAATGGATATGTGGTGTAGATCCACTAAAATGAGTAATAAATGTGGCTGCAAAGAGTGCTTTTCCATGACCGTTTGTATGATTGACTAAATCTGCAACGTCAGATTGACGTATTAATCGTTGCTCAGTTTGAGTCATAGGTAATTCAAAAGCATATTCATCCATTTCTTTAGCACTAACTCGTATTTCCTCAATCTCTTTATCTGCATTAGAGTTAAATAAAGCTGCTTTATCTTCACCTAGTGCTGCAACTGCAGCTCCTGTTAATGTAGCGAAATCTAAAATAATCTTAGGTTGAAATTGATTAGCATAGAATACAGCATCTCCTAGTACTAAACGCCCTTCCGCATCACTATTTAACATTTCAACTGTTTCACCACTCAATGCCGTCAATACATCATCAGGTTTCATTGCATTACTACTTATCATATTTTCAGCAGAAGCAATAACTCCTACAATATTGATAGGAATTTGCAAGCGTGATATCGCATCAATCATTCCAACTACATTAGCTGCGCCACACATATCAAATTTCATAGTCTGCATACCTATCTTCGATTTAATGCTATAGCCACCTGAATCATATGTAATACCTTTTCCTACTAATGCAATTGGTGCGTCTTCACTGTCACCACCATTATATGTCATAGTTATTACAACTGGAGGATTCTCCGACCCTTTACCAACAGCATGAATAAGTCCGAATCCTTCATCTAATAATTGTTTTCCATCTTTAATATCAACTTTTACTGATGTTTCATCAAAGTGTTGCGTAACCTGTTCAGCAAAATAATTAGGCGTTAGTATATTAGGTGGCATATTGCTATAGTCACGTGCAACATTAACCGATTGTCCGATTATAGCACCATTGATAAAATATCGATGTAAGTCCTCTTTATTCGTACTTATGTTTAACTCTAATTGATAGGGTGCAGATTTATCAGATTTATAGTTGTCAAAACTGTAAACTGCCTGTTCACTTTGTAGTCCCATAACCTCTGCGACTTTGGTTTGCTCTATTTTCTTTGAAATCAATGTATCGAATAATACATCTGCTTCAGTTACACGTTCTTCTTTTAAAAATTGAAATAAATTGCCGAAAGCTCTCAATAGCGTACCATAATCAAGCGTCTTTAAATTTCCTAATCCAACAGTAATAAGTCGTTTTGATGAGTCTTTTAAAGGTAACAAAGTTGAAGATATTTTACCTAATTGACTGCTAATTAAATGATGATGACGGTATGTATCAATTTGTTTTGTTATATCTTCATTATTGTAATTAATATAACCAAGTTGATTGATGTGATCAGGCAACCCTATAATAAATACTTCTGAATTTAAAACTGTATTACTTATATTGAAATTAACCATAACCTCTACACTTCCTTTTTATATCATATAAAAGAAGGAGTGGAACAGAATTCACAATGAATTCGTTATTCCACCCCCATAAGGATGACTAGAAATGAGAAAAGCTTGATTTATACGCTTTTTCAGTTCAGTCAGCTACTGCGAATTGGCATTGTAGCTTTAAATTAGTATTTATTTTCAAAATCATATTAGATAATTTATATGAGAAACTTAGAATTTACCTTTTTTGAATGCTAAGCCTACGCCACCGATTTTGAATACTGCACGAGTATCGATAACTTTTTTCATGAATGCAGCTTTTTTACCAGTAATGTCTCTACCGTATACGATACCAACACCATCATGTGCACCTAATGAACATACAGTACCACGATCAACATATTCAAAGTCTGTAGCTGCTTGACCGTTTAAGATGTTTTTAATGCTTTTCGCAACGTGTTCACCTTGTTGCATTGCAATTTGTGCTGTAGTTGGTAATGGACGTTCTTCACCAGCTGGGATGAATGCTGAAACGTCACCAATAACAAAGATATCATCATGACCTTCAATAGTTAAATCTTGTTTAGTCACGATACGACCACGTTTAACACCTTCAAATGATTCTTCCATTAATTTACTACCACGAACACCAGCAGCCCAGATTGCTGTACCAGCTTCTAATTGTTGTTCTTGATCATTAATTTTAACTACGAAACCTTTTTCGTTACAAGCAACGATTGGTGTAGCAATTTTGAATTCAACACCACGGTCTTCTAGGTAGTTAACTGCGTAATTAACTAATTCATCAGAGAACATTGGTAACATTTTTGGCGCAGCTTCAACACAAGTTACTCTAACTTTGTTTTGATTAACACCGTATTTATTACATAATTCAGGAATTCTTTCAGTTAATTCACCTAAGAATTCGATACCTGTAAAGCCTGCACCACCAACTAAGATAGCTAAGTCTTTATCATCTTTTTCTTTAGAAGCTGCGTAGTTTGCAAATTTATCTTCAATGTGACGAGATAATTTACGTGCAGTTTCAATATTTTCAATTTGGAATGCATAGTCTTTCATACCATTAATTCCAAATGTTTCACTTTCGAAACCTAATGCTACTACTAAAATGTCGTAATCATAGATACCGTGATTAGTTTCTACTTTTTTAGCGTTACGGTCGATTTTAGTTACTTCTGCATTGATAAATTTAACTTTATCTTCTTTAATTACACTTTCAATTGGGTAAATTAAATCTTCATAGTTTAATGTACCAGCTGAAGCTTCATGTAACCAAGTTGCTTCGTAGTGATATTTATTTTTGTTAATTAATGTAATATCCGCTTCGTCAGCAGAAAGTTCTTTTTGTAATTTAGTTACTGTTTGTAAACCAGCATAACCTGCGCCTAAAACAAGTACTTTTTTACGATCTTGTGCCATTTCATTCACCTAAGCTTTCATAATTATTTTCTTAAATGTAGAAAAAGGCTACAAATTTCAGAACATAACAAAGTTCAGATGTAACAATATATTTTACCTTAATATATGTTTATCTGATTCATTTAAAAGACTTTGCACTTAACCTATTGTTCATCCCCATTTATAGTCTTAGTCAACACTTTCTTTTTCAGTTCGATTTTATGAACTTTAGTTCACAAAAAAGACAAAGTTCAATCCATCTTCAATTTTATAGCTTTTATAGTTCATTTTCAAGCAACAACAAGACTATTATTAAAATAATCATATTATCCTGAAGATTACTGTCTTACTGCATTACTCTTTGTCATATACTACTTAAAATTATATTAGCATTCCTCAGGGTTCCCAGCTACTTTAGCAGTTCTAAATGAACTACCACAACCACATGAAGCGATTGCGTTAGGGTTATCAATTTGGAATCCTCCACCCATTAAAGATTGTTTGAAATCAATTGTCGTACCATTTAATACAGGCACATCATATTTGTCTACTAGTACTTTTAATCCATAAAATTCAAGTACTTCATCATTTTCTCCTGGTTGTTCTTCAGCTGACATACCATATGTTAGACCTGTACAGCCACCACCGTTTACTTTAATCTTTAAATATCCACCTTCCATGTCATTACTTTTCAACATATCTTTTACTTCATAAGCTGCTGCTTCAGTTAATGTTACAGTTGACATAAACCATTCCTCCTATAATAAGTTAGTAAAGTCATTCTCTTCTATATGTTTATAAATATTTTTTAATAACTCATCTGGTGTATCACCTTCAACAGTATCACCATCTACCAATGCATACAACCCACATGAACATACGCCACAATTATTTAAACATCCGTATTCCAATACATCCACATCAGGATCATTCTCAAGTTTATCGTAAACGTAGTCTCCGCCTTTTGCCATATTTGAAATGCAAAATTCGACTAATGGAAACATACTTCACCTTCTTCTTCATTTTTTAATTACATTATTATAACAAATCTTAACTTGGACTGCATTGTCCTCGCTCATCATTTTATATTATTTAGAACAACAATACACACATATCTCTTCAGCTTAGTTTCCCTACCACACATTTCATTGTAGTCGTTTTGAAAAAAAGATATAATAATCATATACATATATCACACACTTTATTGTTAGGGGTAATAAATGTGATTGATCAATTACTATACTTGTTTGAAGTTTTAAAATAAAAGTTTAGGTAATTTACAAAAGTTTGCTTAATTCAAAGGGTATTAGTCAAAATTATTTCGGAATAACAAATTTTTATAAAGGGGTATAACAGATGAAAAATTTAGTATTACTTGGTGGCGGCTATGGTAATATGCGTATCATGTCGCGTATCTTACCTGATGCATTACCAGAAAATTATACTTTAACGTTAATTGATCGTATGCCATTCCATGGCTTGAAACCAGAATTTTATGCTTTAGCTGCGGGTACTAAGTCTGATAGTGATGTTCGTATGAATTTTCCTGATTCAGAACGCGTTAATACAATTTATGGAGAAATTAATGATATTGATTTAGATGCTCAAATCGTATCTGTTGGTAATACAAAAGTAGATTATGATGAATTAGTTATTGGCTTAGGTTGTGAAGATAAATATCATAATGTTCCTGGTGCTGAGGAATACACGCATAGTATTCAAACACTCTCCAAGGCACGCGAAACATTTCATAGTATTAGTGAATTACCTAGTGGCGCTAGTGTAGGTATTGTTGGTGCTGGTTTAAGCGGCATCGAGTTAGCAAGTGAGCTTCGTGAAAGTCGTGAAGATTTAGAAGTCATACTATATGACCGTGGTGAGCGAATTTTAAGGAATTTCCCTGAAAAGTTAAGTAATTATATCGCTAAATGGTTCCGTGAAAACAATGTTAAAGTAGTGCCTAATTCTTTAATTGATAAAGTGGAACCAGGAAAAATTTATAATAGTGGTACACCAGAAAATGTTGATTTAGTTGTCTGGACTGCTGGAATTCAACCGGTTGAAGTTGTAAGACATTTACCGATTGATATCAATCGAAGTGGACGTGTCATCATCAATCAATATCATCAAGTGCCAACATACCTTAATGTATTTATAGTTGGAGATTGTGCTGATTTACCTCATGCACCAAGTGCACAATTAGCTGAAGTTCAAGGTGATCAAATCGCTGATGTACTTAAGAAACAGTGGAATAATGAACCATTACCAGATAAAATGCCTGAATTAAAAGTACAAGGTTTCCTTGGTTCTCTCGGCGAGAAAAAAGGCTTTGCCTATATCATGGACCGTACAGTTACCGGACGTCTTGCACATATACTTAAATCGGGCGTCCTATGGTTATATAAATATCATAACGGTTAGTATTAAAATAAGGGGTAGAATAGAATTCATGATGAATTCTATTCAACCCCCGACCTTTTTTCTCAAGAATTATACTTTAAATTAATTTGCAAAATGTTTATCTACAAAGTTTGTAATTTGCTTTGTTTGAATGTAACCATCTGCTACATACTCATCATTCATTGTAATTAAAGGATAAAATAATTCATCTTCCTCAATTTGTTCAATATACTGTTGGTCATGATCACTTAGATTATCTGTTTGATTTTGAAAATCAATGTATGTGTATTCAAATTGAATGTCTGGATACTTTCTTTCTAATAAAGGCTTAATCCATTCAAATGTATTAATAGATGTTGGTGCATTAACGCAACTTGCACATACGACATCAGCGCCATATACTACCACGCTTACTTTAGTCATACTCAAATCCCCCGTTTTGTTTTATAGATTTTTCTTTCTTTATCTATTATAATAAATAAATAATGAATTTATGAAGTAATTTACTTGAAAGGAGACATATCTCATGCCTACTGAGAATGCAACAATGTTTGATCAAGTAGCTGAAGTCATTGAACGTTTACGTCCATTTTTATTACGTGATGGTGGAGACTGTACATTAGTAGATGTAGAAGATGGTATCGTGAAATTACAATTACACGGAGCTTGTGGTACTTGTCCTAGCTCAACAATCACATTAAAAGCCGGCATTGAACGTGCGTTACACGAAGAAGTTCCAGGCGTTATTGAAGTTGAACAAGTATTCTAAGCGTCTAACATATATGATATATATTTAATAAAGCACCAACGCGTAGAGTTCTTAAACTCTACGCGTTGGTGCTTTTGTTAATTATTGGTGTTCATGTTGTTTGTTATGATCTTTGTTATGCTCGTTTTTGTCATCCTTCATATGTTGAACAATATGTTGGTTCATGTGAGCCCAACCTTTCCAACCTACGTGAACGACATCACTAAGAACATATTTCTCATAATCTTTATCTGACATATCATACACCTTACCACCATGTGCTACTACAGTTTGATGTATTTTCTTATAGACTGGTTCTCTTGTTGAGCGTTCAATACCTAAGTGGTCATACCATTTACCATTCCCCGGTAAAATAACATATTGTACGTCTGCACTTGCATTATGCATTGTATCCACTAACAATGATAAATCATTAAATTCTGGAGAGTTCATTTTAAACTCATATTTACGATGATTCATTGGCTTTTTATGTATAAGTTTTTCCCAATATTCATTACGTATTCCATAATTATTTGATGATGAGCGTTTCTCACCTAACGTCACAGCTTTATCTTGCATTTCTTGCCATGATACATTTGGCTCAGTCACAGGTTTCACATGTGATAATGGCGACTTATCTAATGAGAAGTAAGTTTTAATCGCTTCAATTTTTAATAACTGATTCTCTTTAAAACGAGAAACATAGTTACCATCTACTTCACCGTGATTATTTACGACGTCTTTCAAGAATTCTTTATTCGACGCACTTTTAAAGTGTAATAAGCGTTTGGCGTATCTCTCTTTTAATTCTGAAGGCATATCTTTTTGTTGAAATAACTGATTAATTTGATTTGGTGTTGTACGTGCTGCAAAATCACGATCATTAACACCATGTGTACTAAACCATTGTGGTGAAATAATAAATGTCATCTTTTTCCCTTTTAGTTGATCATATTGACCAGCTAATTCAATTGCATTGATTAAATCTGTATTACCACCCGTACCAATTAGAAAAATTGGTTTAGTATTTTTTCTATGATTTAACGCAAGCGCAGGGTTAAATGGATCTAACTTGTTAAGTTCACTTGACCCATATATTGGATAATATTTATCACTACTAAATAGTTTATTTTGAATGAGCGTACCTTTAAGAACTTGATCGGTTAAAGATATTCTATTATTAGCGACAGCCTTGTTTGTAACTAATCCAGTAAACCAGCTAGCAGGCATTAATACGAAGGCTAAAAATAAAATGCCGCTAATAATAATTGGTAAAAATGGTTTTAATTTCATCGTAATTCTTCTAATGCTTCAACAATTTTGTTTGGAGTTGCCCACTCATCACGATCGAAATCCATGATAGATACTTCAATGCCTAATCTGTTTTGAATCTCAAGTAATAAACCTACCGTTTGGAATGAATCAATAATACCCTCTTCGAATATTTCGACATCAGGGTTCTCTTTTACAACATCATTTTCTGCCACATCAGCTAATAAATCTAATACTTGTTCTTTAAATTCCATAATTTATGACTCCTTTTAAATTAATTTTCCTGAAAAGATTAAAAATCCAAATGCTACAAAATGGAAAGTAATGATAATACTCAACGCTTTAGTAAAACCATTTTGCCAACGTGGTGGATGTTTCTTTCTCCAACGTTCATAGTAACCATAACCAATAAACATTAGTCCATGGTAAATACCATAAACGATATAGAATAACTCTAAACCATGCCACACACCCATGATAAAGAAGTTTAAGAAGAATGCGAAATTAGACATCGCAAATTGACTTTTAAATGTTTTTTTACGTGACATATAGAATAATGTACGCATATAAATACAATCTCTAAACCAGAATGATAATGACATATGCCATCTATTCCAGAAATCTTTAATATTTTTTGCTTTGAAAGGTTGCTTGAAGTTAGGCGGTGTATTAATACCATATAAATAACTTACTGCTACAGCAAACAAGCTATATCCAGCGAAATCAAAGAATAAATAGAAGCTGTAAGCATACATATATAGCCATTTATGCATAAATCCGTCTAGATTCATTAATAATGGAAGAATGGCATAAACATTGATTAAATAAGCGATAATATACTTGTACAAGAATCCTAGCATAATCATATGTATCGCTTTGGCAACCATCTCCCTATATTGTTCACTTGTAGGAACCTTTTTATCGTCTTTAACAAAACGTTTATAGCGATCAATTGGCCCTGAAGACACCGTTGGGAAGAAAGAAATGAATTGGAATAATTTCCCAACTTTGATCTCTTTAATAGATCCATCTCGAATCTCCATAATTAATTGCACACTTTTAAACGTTACATAAGAAATACCTAGGAAACCTACAAATTCTATAAGCTTGTGTTCATGGAAATGAATTTGTTGACCACCTAACCATGAGCTTTGTAATACTTTAACTATCGCTAATGGCAAAATGGATAAAATCATAACAATGACAAATTTGCTAAATGTATTACTCTTCTGTCTTGATTTATAATATCCCATGATTAATAACACTTGCCATATGAGATAAATTACAAAACTAATGAGTTGAATACTTAAATATTTATTACCGAATAAATTATGTTTATCTGATGAAAAGATGACGACAATCATAATTGCAGTACTTAAACCGTTATAAATATAGCTTCGCTTACCTAAAAATCCGAGTATGATGACTGGTAAAAGTACTATAATTGCAACTAAGAAGAAGGTAAACGTGCCATATGGAATCATGCGTTAATATCCTCTGCGACTTGTTTACGATCAAGCTTTCCGTTTGACGTTAATGGTAACTGTTTCATCCAAACAAATTTTCTCGGAATCATATATTCAGGTAAGCGAGATTTTAGTTCAGATTTAATTTGTCTTGTCATTTCTAAATCATCTCTAACTTCTTCAGTCGGAACGACAGCACCGATTAAATGTATTACTTTATTATTTTTATATACTGGAACGACAACAGTTTCTCTAACAAACTCTGATTGTCTAAGTTGCGTTTCAATTTCTTCCAATTCCATTCGGTAACCGTTAAGTTTAATTTGGAAATCAATTCTTCCTTGAATGAACCATTGTCCATCTTTCTCGATGGCTTTATCACCCGTATGATATATACGAAGTCCATCTTCAAAGTTAAATACCGCATCGGTTTTTTCTTTGTTATCTAAATACCCAAGACTAACACTATTACCTTTAATAACAAGTTCACCTTCGTCTGTTGTAAACAATGATGTGTTAGGTCTTGAAACACCAACAGGTAGCGGGTTATAAGCTTCAATTACTTCAGGTGTCAATTTAATACCTGTAACAGCTACTGTCGCTTCCGTAGGTCCATACGTGTTATAAACCACTGCACTTGGATATCTATCTAAAAGTGCTTTCGCAGTTCTATGAGGTAAGATTTCTCCACAGAAGAAGAAATGATTCAAGCTTGGGTAACTTGATTCGTTAAGGTTAGGTAATAGCAAGCACATTTCCATAAATGATGGTGTAGATACCCATGCATTGATTGGTGTATTAACTAACATTTCATTGAGTAATTTAGGTTTATTGATCATTTCTTTATCTACTAAATTAAGTGTGCCACCTGATGTTAAACAAGGATAAATTGCCATGACTGATAAATCGAACGAGAATGGTGCTTGATTTAACCACTCTTGTGAACCTTCTGATTCATTAAGTGATACCATCCATTCTGCAAATTCTATTAAACTTGCATATTCGATCTGAACACCTTTAGGCTCACCTGTTGAACCAGATGTAAAAATAGTATATACAACATCCGTTAATCCCATTTGACTGTCAAATAGTGTTGGATTATCAGAATCTTGGATACTTTGAATTGTAAGTTCTTGTATATTGGAATGATTTAATTGTGTATCTGATGTGTTAAATATAATGTCCGGTTGTACTTTATTTATAATCATATTCACACGTTCACTTGGTACTGAAGTGTCAATAGGTACATAGCCACAACCTGCTTTGATAGCACCTATCATTCCTACTAACATGTAAGGTGACATATGTCCATAAACGATTAACGGCTTATGATTATCTTGTAATAGATGCGCTAATTTACTAGATTCATCCATTAATTGTTGATATGTTAATTCTTCATCTTTATGTCTAACTGCTACACGTTCAGGATTACTTTGACCGAAGTCATTTATTAAATTTATGATATCTGTCATAATTAGACTCCTTATTAAAATTCAGTGTAAATGAAATTATTATGTGTATCGCCGGAACCATAAATTAGGTACAGCGCAATAAATATCGCTAAATATAAAAGTGTTAATAAATAAGGTTTAGCTTTCTCATAATATTGCATCATCTTATGATTATTCTCTTTCAATGCACTATTGCACCTCACTATCATTTCAAATATCGGAGTGAAGTATTAGTCTTACTCCTGAGTTAAAACCGAATTCCCGAAAACAAAACAAAATTCACTAAATATAATTTTTATATATTATACATTCATCTTATTATAATTAAAATTTGATTTTAAGGCAAATTAAATTTTCCACTTCAAACTATTGTGCTAATGATACTAAATTAACACTTAAAAAAATTAATAAGATTTTATGCGTTAATGTTACTATCAACAACACTGCATTAGTGGCAATGATGAATTCAAATGACAATAATTATATTAGTACCAAATAGTTAGCTTAACAATTACATACGGTATAACAAAACTGTTAGTTATAATAAAAGAACCTCTATCGTTCATGGTTAAATCTTTACCTAAACGTTAGAAGTTCTTTAAAATTTATTTATTAGTAATAGGAGTCAACGGTTTTTCACCTTTTAATATCGCAACAATGTTATCAACACATAATTGAATCATTCGATCTCTAGTTGCTACAGAAGCACTACCTATATGCGGTAATATGACTGCTTTCTCCATTTTCAAGAGAGGGTGATCAAGTTTAATAGGTTCCTCACGTAAGACGTCTAAACCACATCCACCAATTTCATGATTGTTCAATGCATCAATTAGAGCATCCTCGTCTACAATAGCACCGCGACCGATATTAATAAAGATTGCATCGTTTTTCATTTTAGAAAATGCATCTTTATTAAACTTATTCTCAGTTTCAGGCGTCAATGGCGCAGTACAAACGACAAAATCACTCTCTTCTAATAATGTATCAAAGGATACATAACTTGCATTAAGTTCTGATTCTGCATCTTCATGTCTTGAACGATTATGATACAAGATAGTTGTATTAAATCCTTGAAGTCGACGAGCAAAGCTCTTTCCAATATCACCCATACCATAAATACCTACAGTTGAACCATGAACATCTTTACCTGACAATAAGTATGGTCCCCAACTTTTCCATTGGCCATCTTGTACATATTTTTCCGCTTCAACAATACGTCGTGCCACAGTTAACATTAACGTAAATCCTAATTCGGCTGTTGTTTCCGTAAGTACTTGAGGTGTATTAGTAACGACAATTTCTTTGTCTTCAGCTAACTTAACATCAATGTTGTCAAAACCAACTGCCATATTTGCGATTACCTTTACATGTTTAGCATGTTCAAGACATGTGGCATCAATCTTTTCACTTAATGTGATGAAACATGCATCAACATCTTCTAATTCTTTCAAAAATTGCTCTCTAGGCATAGGTTCAAATGCTTCTTTCCACATTTTAACGTCGCCGAACTGTTCCAATTGCTCTATGAAACGATCTGGAATTTGACGTGTGACTAGAATTTTAACCATGTCATGCCACCCCTCTTTTATTTTTGGGCATTTCTTTCTAATTCTGAAATTGCTACATTTAAGTCTTTAAATGAATATGTAGGTTGTTGGTCTTTTTCTTTTAGTTCTTCATAAGTCGTTACACCAGTTTGTACATGAATTGTGTCAACACCAACATTAATACCAGACATGATATCGGTATCATACAAATCGCCAACCATTGCTACGTCTGATTTATCTAATTTCAAGATGTCTAAAGCAATATCCATAATGACTGGCTCCGGTTTACCAATAAATTGTGGTGCTTGACCTGTAGATACACTAACTACACTTGTAATCGCACCATTACCTGGTAAGAAACCACGTTCTTTAGGAATCGATACATCAGGGTTCGTTGAAATAAATCTTGCACCCTTACGTACTGCAAGCGTTGCCACAGCTAATTTTTCGTAAGTAACGTTTTCATCTAAACCAATCGCAACATAATCAACGTTTTCATCATCTTTTACAGTTAATCCAGCTTCAGTTAAAGCTGTGCGTAAGCCACTGCCGCCAAGCATGTATACCGTAGCATCACTTTTCTCATCTGCAATATAATTTGCTGTTGCTAAGGCAGACGTTACAACTTCCTCAGGCTTCGCATCAATATTCATTTCTTTTAATTTTTGCGTTACCTCTTCAGGCGTCTTTGTAGAGTTGTTTGTAACATATAAATGCGGGATTTGATGATTGTTTAAGTAGTCAATAAATTGTGCTGCACCATCGATTTCATCTGTACCTATATACATAGTTCCATCTAAGTCAATTAAATATCCTTTATAATTTTTCATTACTTGTTATCTCCTTTTCCAAAAGCGGTAACTGGAACATTCTCTTTCTCAAGGAACTGAGTTACCTCTTGAATAAACTGTTCATAATAAGGCAAAGCCTCGTCAAATAATGGCTGAATCTTACTATTATCAAGTTCTGTATAATGGTGTGCGAACTGCTTTCTAATGTCAACTGTTTCATTAACATATCGTTGAGTAGATTTCGAAATAACACCTTCTAGTTCAAGAATATCGATGACATCTTTATAATTTCCTGGATCCCTCAAGATAAAACCATCAATAATCATATTACCTATATCCACAGATGATTCAATTAACATTTGTGCGATACGTTCAAATGCATAATGATTTCCTTTATTCGATTCATAATCTTTAATTAATTGATTTAAGTAAGTTAATTTTAAAATAAGCTGATCTTTATCTACAAAATACATATCCTTCACCTCTTAATATGTCTATCATATCACAGTTTTGCATAGGTCTTCATTTGTCGTTATACTTAATTAAAAATACAAGATAAAAGGAGTTCTACTCTTATGATAGATATGTACTTATATGATGATGAAGAACAAAGCCAAGTACAGTTTGTAGGCTTTGTAGGTGAACATAGCCGTTATGATTTAATGCTCGTTCAAACAGATCGTCATTACGGTAAGACACTTGTGCTAAATATGCAAACAAACAAATTCGGTATTATCGGGACAGATGATATTGAAGAAGAAGGATATATCGCGCATATTCTAGGTGTGAGTCAAGAAGAAAGTGATGAAATCATTGAATATCTTAATCAAGTCATTCAATAATTACTATTTTAAAAGCTGTGAAAAAATCTCTTCTCTTAGATTTCTTCACAGCTCATTTTATTAATTCTATAGTTACTCATCTTGGTGCTTAACTTCCTGAATGGTAGGTTTAATTTTAACATCATGCAATTTATCTTCAGAATCAGACAAAATAACATCCTCTTCATCATGATTTAATTGTTGTACCTCTTTGTTAGATAAATGACGTAAAACAAAATAAGGACAACCGAAATTGCAATATTCTAATATATAATCTTGAATACTCGAAAAACGTTTCGAGATTTCAGCTTTTTTATTCGTATCCTTATAGAAACCTTTTAATCGTAATTGATCATATCCAAAATCCCCTACAATAAAATCATACTTATCTAATATATCTGAATATCTCGATGCAAATAATTCTTCATCAAAGCATGATCTATATTCTTCAATGATTTCAAAATATTGTTGACCTATCTTAATCATAATTTGTCACCTTTAACTCGTATAATAAAAACTTAGATTACACAATTCAATTTAAAATGTGCAACCTAAGTCTCTAAAAACTTAATCTAAACCGTTTAATTGTTCAAATTAATTTTGTTGTAATTTTTCTTCACCTAAACGGTGTTTTTCTTTAGCCGCTTCATTTACTTGTTCGTCGGCATGATAAGAACTACGTACCATTGGGCCAGCTTCACAGTGTTTGAAACCTTTGTCCATAGCTACTTTTCTTAATTTACCAAATTCTAATGGTGTATAGTATTTTTCAACTTTTAAATGCTTACGTGATGGTTGTAAATATTGACCAATTGTTAAAATGTCTACATCATTTGCACGAAGATCATCCATTGTTTCATAAATCTCTTCAATCGTTTCTCCTAAACCAACCATTAAGCTTGATTTAGTAGGAATATCTGGTTGCAATTCTTTAGAACGACGTAAGAACTCTAATGTTCTTTCATATGTTGCACGTGCACGAACTCTTGGTGTTAAACGACGTACTGTTTCGATATTATGGTTTAAGATATCAGGTTTAGAAGCCATTAATGTTTCAAGTGCTTCATAGTCACCACCCATGTCTGATGGTAAGATTTCAATTGTAGTGAATGGATTACGTTCACGTACTTTACGTACTGTTTCAGCATATACGTTAGAACCTGCATCTCTTAAGTCATCACGTGCAACTGCAGTGATAACAACGTGTTTTAAATTCATTAACTCAACTGATTCTGCAACACGTTCTGGTTCATTTAAGTCTAGTTCATTAGGTAATCCAGTTTTAACTGCACAGAAACGACATGCTCTTGTACATACTGCACCTAAAATCATAAATGTAGCAGTACGTCTAGCACCCCAACATTCATGTATATTTGGACACTTTGCTTCTTCGCAAACAGTGTGTAAGTTCTTTTCACGCATCATCTTCTTGAGGCCAATATAGTTTTCGTTCGTGTTAAGCTTAATTTTCAACCAATCTGGTTTACGTAAGATTTCTTCATTTTTAGTAGCCATAACCACGTATACCCTCCTGTATAATATATCTTTTCCTATTATAACGAAATTTACATTAAATTAAAACGTAATAAACCACAAATTTCAACCTTGAATTTAATTCTATTCTATACATAATTTATTTGTGTTATTCTATTGCAGTCTCAATAACTTATCTTTAAAGATATCTCTAAGGAACTGAGGCATAATATAATCAATTGACTTCCCTTTCAATATAGGGAAATATCTACCAAACGTATACATATCAACTGTTCCTAAAGTGTATATTTTATCATCAACTACCGCTTCACCATTAACAAAGAATCTATTTTCTGACTGGATAAAACCGCAATTATATAAAATATAGCCTCCAAATATATCTCCTCTAAAACCTAGTCCTTGAGCATGTTCATGCATATATTCTTGCTTCTGACTTTTTTCAATTACTTTTTTCAATTCACTACCTGTCAAACGTACGCGCACTAGATTAATTGGATGTGGCAACATTTTATGAATATCATATTCCGTTAGTCTATCCGCTTCAATTCCTTTTACAATTAAACCAGCATTTATGATAGTACAATCTGTATTAGTAAATTCAAATACACTTTCAGCTAATAAATAAGTCGTTTTAGTAATGACATCTGTTTTACTATTTAAGTTGATAGGATAATCAATCACCGGTTCACTCATCAATGCCTTTCCTTCTGACTCATAATCTGTTTCAACCATAGGTAATGTTTCAACCGGATAAATAATCGCTTCTTTACTAACAACCTTTTTATTTTCAATAGTTAAATTAACTTCACCTAAATAATAACCATATTTACCAGCAGCTGCCATAAGTACGCCATTATTCATTTCACCCTCATCAAAATGATGGTGTGTATGACTCCCAAAAATCACATCAATTTCAGGAATCTCTTGGCATAACTTTTCATCAAAAAAGATGCCTACATGACTCATCACAATAAGTACATCATAATTACCCTGTTGATTAGCGATTTCATCTTTAATCGCTTCTAAAGGATCCGTTACAATCCAATCAAGAGCTCTGTAAAATGGTGTGAAAGGTGCTGTTGCCGCTACAAATAAAATACGTACGCCTTCAATTTCTTTAATACATGATGAGGCTATGTTATGAGGTAACTTCCCTTCTTCATCGATAACATTTGTACAAATGACGTTAAATGTCGCATTATTATATAAATTATTTAATGCTTCATGAGAGATGGTCATACCTTCATTATTACCTATCGTCGCAATATCACACTGAGCCTCATTAAGCAAGTCGATATTCTTGCGACCTATCGTTGCTTGAGTCACTGGTGCTGATAAATCCACATGGTCGCCTATATCTAAATAGAGTGAGGGATGTTGAAGTTTGGGTCTATGTTCTGCCATATAAGATGTTATACGTGCATATTCGTTTAAATGACTATGAATATCGTTCGTGTGAAAAATGGTTAACTTCACTTAAATTCCCCCTATATTTATTTAAAGAAAAGATTTAATAATTAAGTATACACCCATTATCAACATAACCGTACGTAATAGCGTTACAACAGTTTCAGATTTAATCGAGTGGTTAACACGTACTCCAATTTGGGCGCCGATATAACTTGAAATAATAAGAATTATAGAATATGACCATGCAACATGTCCTTGTAAAATGTGACCTATAGAACTCATAACACTTGAAAAGAAAATCATCATCATGCTTGTACCAACTGCAACGTGTGGTGGAAATCTGAAAACAATTAACATTAGTGGTGTCATTAATGCGCCACCACCAATTCCGAATAGACCTGTTAAAATACCAATGAACAGTGTCGCAACAAATGCAAATAAAGGTGGTACGCTATAGTGATATGTCTTTCCTTCAGAATCAACATACGTTTTACGATATTTCTCTTTATCAAAAATCTTAAACGGTTTGATTTTATGTCTCACCATTAAAATAATTGAAACAATAATCATAAAAATACCGAAGTATAAATTGAAAGACTCTAAAGTAAGATATCTACTTAAAAACGAACCTAACAATGAACCTGGTAATAATCCAAACAAGAAGATAGAACCATTTTTAATATCTACCTGCTTCGTCTTTAAGTAGCCTAAGGATGAAGATAAGCCTGTGACGATTAGAATCACCGATGATGTTCCTATCGCTATTTGTGGTGTAATACCATGTAAAACATCGTGTGTAACGCCCAAGTATACCAGTGTTGGAACAATAATGATCCCACCACCAATACCTACTAATGACCCTAAAATAGCAGAGAAAAGGCCGATAAGCACTAATAAAATAATTGTCACTAACATTATATTTCGCCTCTTAGAATAATTTTAATTGTTGCGGAGCTAAACCTGTGTATTCAATATCTAACATATCCTGATATGTTTTAGCGTTTTGAGCAGCATGCCCACCCGAGTTATTATTAAATACGACATAAACCTTTTTAGCTTTTTGTTCTATAATTCTAACTTTATTAGCTAAATCGGTAAGCTCTTCTTTGTTGTAGTTATATAAGTATCTCACATCACGCCACTCTTGGTCGGTCATGTCTTTTTTGGTCCAGCCTTGTCTATTTCTTCCATGATAGCGTACAAAAGCCGTCTCAGTAGTAATACGATTAACTAGTGGTATTGAGCCTTCGCGCACTTGTGGCTCATCTACTACTGAATGGATAATGTGGTGCTCAGTTAAAAATGACAGCGTTTGTTCCTTAAATTGATCGTTAAACCATGATTGATGTCGAAACTCGACACAAATCGGTACATCATCCAATTGTTGACGAACATACAAGATATATTTGATATTTTGTGCCGTACAATCAAACCAAGGTGGAAATTGAACTAAGACCATAGCTAGTTTGTGATGATCTATAAGTGGTTGTAGCATTTGTTTGAATTGCTCGAATAATTCACTTCTTGTTTCTGCGTAATCTTTATAATCTGCATGTAGTGTAAGTGCTTGATGAATCTTCACTATAAATTCAAAACGATCAGGTGTTTCTTTAATCCATTTCATGATATTTCTTTCAGGTTGGATGGCGTAGTAAGATGCATCAAGTTCAACGATTGGAAAGTGACTAGCGTATGTTTGCAACTTATCTGATTGTCGTTCTAAATCCTCATATAAAGAATCGTGATCTCCCCATCCAGTAAGACCTATATTTATCATTTTTATCACCAGCTATATGATACCATATTCAATTTTATGATATCACTTGTTCTATATCATCTTTACATTATCTTATTATTTTCGGAAATGTTGCATTCTCATGCACACTCTATTTTTCTAAAAATCATCGAACAACCGTTAATAATGTTTTTACTTGTTCAACAAGTCGATCCATCAATTGATTGACATGTTGTGACGTAGCTAAACGTGGCGATTGACCACTCCACATATGCGTCCATTCACGATGCCCTGTGGAAGCGGCTGTCTTTCTAATAGAATTAGTTAGTTGATTTTGTACAGGATATGGCGGTATGTTCCCTTCGTATTGTTTCATCGTCTCTACAAATTCATTGTTGATACCGCGTGCTGATTTACCACTAAATACGTCAGTGACTATTGTATCAGTCTCTTTACTATGAAGCACTGCTTGTTTAACTAATTGATTTGCGCCACTTTCTTCAGTAGTTAAGAAAGCGGTTCCCATTTGTACACCTTGTGCACCTAGTATCTGACTAGCTAATATACCACGACCATCCATAACACCACCTGCAGCAACAACTGGTATCGATACATGATCAACTATCTGTGGTATTAAACTCATTGTTCCTATGAGCGGTTCACGCTGATTGTTGGTTGTTAAAAATGACCCCCTATGTCCACCTGCTTCACTGCCTTGAGCAACTACAATATCCATACCTGCATGCTCATTTGCAATTGCCTCATCTACAGTAGTAGCTGTACCAATTAAAGTAATTTTAGCACCTTTTAATTGTTCAATGATTTCTTTTGACGGGATACCAAAGGTGAAACAACATACTGGTACTCTATATTTAATCACAGTTTGAATTGCACTTTTAAATTGTTGTTCTTCAGAAATATTGACTACTGGCTCTTCAAGATTTAATGCCTTACGATAGGGTTTCAGCCAAGCATTCATATGTTCGACTTGTTCATTAGTGTATGATTGATGACTTGGTACAAACAAATTCACACCAAATGGTTGTGATGTTAATCCTTGCACTTTTTGAATTTCTTGCTCTAACTTTTTTGTAGTAAAGTAGCCCGCTCCAATACAGCCTAAACCACCTTTATTACTTACAGTTGCAACAAGTTCCGCAGTTGTACTACCAGCCATACCTGCTTGAATAATAGGATATTGAATATTTAAAGATTGCGTTAGTTGATTGTTATACCACATTTAAAATCACCTTTTCTTTATTTTAGGGTAATTACTATGCTTATTTCACTTAAATAATTATTCAAAGTATTCCCTACTCCCATTTTCAGTAAACTTTGCTAATTTTTGAAAAAATAAAAGCAAGGACTGAACTTATGTAAAGTTAGCCTTGCTTATAAAATAATGATTTTACAATAGTGCACTTGTTAAAAAGATAATTATTTAATTATGCAGACATCACATATTTATGTATTTCAAAAAGATATTTAAAATTAGGAAAGTTTCTAAATTTGATACTTATCTAATTATTAATTTTTAAATCGAAATCAAAAATAAAAATTGCCATAAACACAAAATCATTGGTCGAAATACTAGACCGGGAAATTTACCTCTTTTATTCCATAACACTACGTCAACAATGAAATAAATGACAATTAAAAACGCTGAGATTAAAAACATAAAGCCTCCAAACCCTAACAAATTATCAGTAGTTTTGGTCAATTCTTGCGCCATCATCCATTCCTTACTATGTATAAATCTTACTTTAGCTGACCAAGCAACTATTAGAAAAGCGGCTCCAATTGAACCTGACCATGCAATTATATTAGCCGATTGCAATTCGTCTTTCATATCTTTCATTTCTTGCTTGGTAACTTTGTTAGTTTTACCGTGACCAGTTTTCACAAATTCTAATTTTGTTTTGAATGGCCGTTTTACCAAATAATGACTCGATAAATAACACATCAATAAAAAAGGAAGAAGTGTTACGACAAAAACCAAGTTGTAAGTATGAATATCTTCCCCTGTAAAATGTATTAACAATTCAAGTAATGATGAATAAATTAAGAATATTCCTAAATACCAAATCTTCTTTTTCTTTTGTATTTGTCTTAGACTGACCATTGCTATAAAGATTAAGCCAATTGAACCTAAAAATATAGCAAGATATTCAATAATGATAATCAACGAATACCATTTCGCATAAAAGTCAAACATTGTAAAGTCCTCTCACAACATGTATTTTGTTAAATCAATTACTTTTAAATATTATATAAAATTATATCATAATAAAAATAAACATTTAATATAAATAAGTGTTAACTATTTAGAGATAAAAAAGCACCAAAGCATTCACTTAGTTGGAACACTTTGGTACTTGTTATTGTTATTAAGAAAAAGTTGGTGATATAGGTTAAATTAACCGATAGAGCCTTCCATTTCGAATTTAATTAAACGGTTCATTTCTACTGCATATTCCATTGGTAATTCTTTAGTGAATGGTTCAATGAAGCCCATAACGATCATTTCTGTCGCTTCTTCTTCTGAAATACCACGGCTCATTAAGTAGAATAATTGTTCTTCTGATACTTTAGAAACTTTCGCTTCATGTTCTAATGAAATATTGTCATTGAATACTTCATTATAAGGAATAGTATCTGAAGTAGATTCGTTATCTAAAATTAAAGTATCACATTCAATATTAGAACGTGCACCTTTCGCTTTACGTCCGAAGTGAACGATACCACGATAGATAACTTTACCACCATTTTTAGAAATAGATTTAGATACGATTGTTGAAGATGTGTTTGGTGCTTTATGAATCATTTTAGCACCAGCATCTTGTACTTGACCTTTACCAGCAAAGGCGATAGATAATGTACTACCTTTCGCACCTTCACCTAAAAGAACGCAGTTTGGATATTTCATCGTTAACTTAGAACCTAAGTTGCCGTCAACCCATTCCATGTTACCATTCTCATGAACAAACGTACGTTTTGTAACTAAGTTATAAACGTTGTTAGCCCAGTTTTGAATTGTAGTATAACGTACGTGTGCATCTTTATGAACGATGATTTCAACTACTGCTGAGTGTAATGAACTTGTTGTATAAACAGGTGCAGTACAACCTTCAACGTAGTTTACTGAAGCACCTTCATCAGCAATAATTAATGTACGTTCGAATTGACCCATGTTCTCAGAGTTAATACGGAAGTATGCTTGTAATGGTGTATCTAATTTAACATTCTTAGGTACATAGATGAATGAACCACCTGACCATACTGCTGAGTTTAATGCTGCGAATTTGTTATCAGCTGCTGGAACTACAGAAGCAAAGTATTCTTTAAATAGGTCTTCGTTTTCACGTAAAGCACTATCAGTATCTTTAAAGATGATACCTTTTTCTTCTAATTCTTTTTCCATATTATGATATACAACTTCTGATTCATATTGAGCAGAAACACCTGCTAAATATTTTTGTTCAGCTTCTGGAATACCTAATTTATCAAATGTACGTTTAATTTCTTCAGGCACCTCGTCCCATGAACGTTGAGTATGCTCTGAAGGTTTAACGTAGTATGTGATGTCATCAAAGTTTAATTCTGATAAATCGCCACCCCATTGAGGCATTGGAATTTTGTAGAATAATTTTAAAGCTTTTAATCTGAAGTCGAGCATCCATTCAGGCTCTTCCTTCATTTTTGAAATTTCTCTAACGATATTTTCTGTTAAACCACGTTCTGATCTGAAAATGGAAACATCCTCATCGTGGAAACCATATTTATAATCTCCAACATCAGGTGCTTTTTTAGCCATTTCAATCACTCCTTAAATATATTTAAAACGACGTGCGTGAGATTTTTAATATTCATTATTGTCTATTGCCATTGTAACAATATGCAACCTTCATAAAAAGTCAAAAGTGTAAAAAGTTAAAGTTGGACTTTAGAAATTGCTATCTATCATCACTATAAAGTTTCACATACGACTAAAGTTTACTCTTCTGTCGTACCTTCTGCTTTACCTTCCTTTTCAACTGTTCCTTTTTCAAGTGCTTTCCAGGCTAATGTTGCACACTTGATGCGTGCTGGGAATTGAGATACACCTTGTAGTGCTTCAATATCTCCCATTTCTTCAGTGATTTCATAGTCTTCACCAAGCATCATCTTAGTAAATTCTTGACTCATTTGCATTGCTTCACCTAGAGAATGACCTTTTACAGCTTCAGTCATCATAGATGCACTAGACATCGAAATAGAACAACCTTCTCCTTCGAATTTAGCATCATTAATAATGCCATTTTCAATATCAAACGTTAATCTAATACGGTCACCACAAGTAGGATTGTTCATGTCTACAGTCATTGAGCCATTGTCCAAAACGCCTTTATTTCTAGGATTCTTATAATGATCCATAATTACAGATCGATAAAGTTGATCTAAATTATTAAAATTCATAAGAGAAAAACTCCTTCGTTTGTTTCAATGCTTCAACAAGTTGATCTACATCTTCTTTAGTATTGTATACATAGAAACTTGCACGTGCAGTAGATGATACATTCAACCATTTCATTAACGGTTGTGCACAATGGTGTCCAGCTCTTACAGCAACACCTTCTGTATCTACTGCTGTAGCAACATCATGTGGATGGATATCAGCCAAATTAAATGTGATAACACCGGCACGACGTTCTTTTGGAGGACCATAAATTTCAAGTCCTTCAATAGATGACATTTGTTCATAGGCGTATTCTGTTAATGCTTTTTCATGTTCATGAATAGCATCAAAGCCTAATTTCTCAATGTAGCGAATGGCTTCACCTAAGCCAATTGCTTGAGCGATAATAGGTGTACCAGCTTCAAATTTAGTAGGTAAATCTGCCCATGTAGCGTCATATTTACTTACAAAGTCGATCATATCTCCACCAAATTCAACTGGTTCCATTTCTTTTAATAAATCACGTTTACCATATAACACACCGATGCCAGTAGGTCCTAACATTTTATGACCACTGAAACTGAAGAAATCAGCGTCTAAATCTTGAACGTCTATTTTCATGTGAGGTGCTGATTGTGCACCATCGACACTAATAATTGCACCATGCTCATGGGCAACTTTAGCAATTTCTTTGACATCATTAATTGTACCTAACACATTAGATACATGTGCTATTGCTACAATTTTAGTATTATCATTTATTGTCGCTTTAACATCCTCAAGCCTTAATTCACCCTCATCTGTCATTGGAATGAATTTTAATGAGGCATTTTTACGTTTAGCTAATTGTTGCCATGGAACAATATTGGCATGGTGTTCCATTTCAGTAACAACTATTTCGTCGCCTTCTTCAACATTGGCATCTCCGTAACTGCGCGCAACAATATTGATTGCTGCAGTTGTTCCTCTAGTAAAGATGACTTCTTCAAAGTATTTAGCGTTAATGAAACGTCTTACAGTCTCACGAGCACCTTCGTATCCGTCAGTAGCGAGTGAACCAAGTGTATGAACACCACGGTGTACATTTGAATTATAACGTTTATAATAATCATCCAATACGTTCAACACTTGAACAGGTGTTTGACTGGTAGCTGTAGAATCCAGGTATGCTAATCTTTTTCCATTAACTTTTTGATCTAATATTGGAAAATCTTTGATGATTTCCTCAACATTTAATGAAGTTTCGGCCACTTTTTTCACGACCTTTCTAATATTAAAAATCTCTTTTATATTTATATGTTTATTTATTTACTTTAAGTTCAATTACTTCTCTTAATTGACGTTTAACGTCTTTAATTGGTAATTCACGTACTACAGGATCTAAGAAACCATGAATTACTAATCGTTCAGCTTCTTTTTGAGAAATACCACGACTCATTAAGTAGTAAAGTTGCTCAGGGTCAACTCGGCCAACAGACGCTGCGTGTCCTGCTTCTACATCATCTTCATCAATTAATAAGATTGGATTGGCATCGCCTCTTGCATTCTCAGAAAGCATTAAGACACGTGACTCTTGGTTAGCGATAGATTTTGTACCACCATGTTTAATATATCCAATACCATTAAATACAGATGATGCATTTTCACGCATAACACCGTGTTTTAAGATATAACCATTAGTTTCTTTACCGTATTGAACAATTTTAGATGTTAAGTTGATTTTTTGGTCACCTGTACCGACAACAACTGATTTAAGTTCACTTGTTGAACGATCACCAACTAAATTAGTTGTATTATCAATGATTTGATTACCTTCATTCATTAGACCTAATGCCCAATTGATTGATGCATCTGCAACAGTAGTACCACGACGAATGATATGACCAGTAAATCCTTTATCTAAATAGTCAACTGAGCCATAAGTGATATTTGAATTAGCACCGGCAATAACTTCTGAAACAATATTTAATTGATTACCTTCACCACTTGCAGTTGATAAATAGTTCTCAACATACGTTACTTCAGCGCTTTCCTCAGTAACAATAATCACGTGGTTAAAGAAACTAGCATTATCATCATCATGTAACACAACATATTGAATTGGATCTTCAACAACTACATTTTTAGGCACATAAACAAACACGCCACCATTAATTAAAGCTGTATGCAATGCAGTTAAACGATGTTCATCAACACTCACTGCATCTGTCATTAAATATTTTTGAACTAACTCCCCGTGATTAATTAAAGCTTCTGATAACCCTTCAATTATCACGCCATTTTTTTGTGCTTGATCTGATACTTGAGTATAAGCTAAAGCATTATTATGTTGAACAACTAAATTTTTAGTGTTTTCAACGTCTATAATTTTTTTTATAGCTTCTGGAAGCTCAGATAAATTATTGAAAGATTGACCTTTAACTTCATGTTGTTTAAATGAATCAAAGTCCCATTTTCTTAATTTAGTTTTATCTGGTTTTGGCATTTCTAAAGTTTCTGTTAATTTCAACGCTTTTTGACGTAACTGAGTCATCCAAGAAGGTTCATTGTGCGCTTTAGAATAATCAACAAGTTGTTCCTCAGAAATGTTTAAAATTTCAGTTGTCATAACTCTCTTTTCCTCCTACTTGATGAAAAATTTTAGCGACTGTAGATATTTCGTATACTTCAATGATTAAATTTATACGATTTCTAAGTCTCACATATTTAATCGTTGATATTAATGCAATGTTTCACATTAACACCATGTTTCTAGTTTCATCATTTAAAATAAACGATTGCTAGATTATTCTTTAGCACCGAATTCTTCTTTAACCCATTCATAACCTTCTTCTTCAAGACGTTTAGCTAGTTCAGGGCCTCCTGATTTAACTACTTTACCACCGTACATAACATGTACTTTGTCTGGTGTGATGTAGTTTAATAAACGTTGATAGTGTGTAATCATTAAAGCACCAAATTCTTCGCCACGCATTTCGTTGATACCTTTAGATACAACTTTTAATGCGTCAATGTCTAAACCTGAGTCGATTTCATCTAGGATGGCAAATTTTGGTTCTAACATCATTAATTGTAAGATTTCGTTACGTTTTTTCTCACCGCCAGAGAAACCTTCATTTAAGTAACGTTGTGCCATATCTTTATCGATGTCTAAGAAATCCATTTCTTTATCTAATTTTTTGATAAATTGCATTAAGTTGATTTCTTGTCCTTCTTCACGTTTCGCGTTAATAGCTGAACGCATGAAGTCAGCATTTGTCACACCAGTAATTTCTGATGGATATTGCATTGCTAAGAACAGACCAGCTTTTGCTCTTTCATCAACTTCTAATTCTAAAATATTAACGCCATCTAGTAACACTTCACCTTGAGTTACTTCGTATGATGGATGTCCCATAATCGCTGATGATAATGTTGATTTACCAGTACCATTTGGTCCCATAATTGCATGTATTTCACCTGTATTAATAGTTAAATTAACACCTTTTAAAATTTCTTTATCTTCAATAGACACATGTAGGTCTTTAATTTCTAATGTTGATGACATTTATATTCCCTCCGTAAAATATAAAGTTTTCTTAACTAGTTTATAATAATTTTAATTTGTAGTCAAAAAGACTTTGTGTACTTTAATACACTTCATTATAACGTAAATAGCCCTTAATATAAACTTATTAAAACTCTAAATTATAGTGATTATCTATCTAAAATAATTTTTATTTGATACTCAATTTTTTCTCACAACTGATAATCAAAGGCTTATTGTTCTCAATAGAAATATTTCCGACACAAATGTTATTAATTTAGCACGATTTTTATGAAAATTATAATTTTACCAACTGAATATTTTATAATTCTTCAAAATTCTGTTATGATGCTATTTAATCTAATTGAAAGGAGACGTTCATGCAAAATTTTAAATGGATAAATATATTAAAAGGGTTCGGTATGGGAACAAGCGATTTAGTTCCTGGAATAAGTGGAGGAACCATTGCCTTACTATTAGGCATATATGATGGATTCATTTCTTCAATTAGTGGCTTATTCTCAAAACGATTTTGGCCTAGTTTAAAGTTTTTACTCCCTATTTTAATAGGTATGGCTTTAGCTATCGGTATATTAAGTAATCTAATCAATTATTTATTAGAACATCACCAAGTAATTACAATGTTCTTCTTTACCGGTTTAATTATTGGTATCATCCCTTATTTACTAAGAACTGTGAAATTTAATAAAACGTTTAAAGCAAAACATTATAGCATTATGGTAGTAGGCATTATCATTTTAGTAGTAATTACATTAATGAATTCAGGTAATCAAAGTGCTGATACATCACTAGATTTATCATTCGGTCTTATTATTAAATATTTCTTAGCTGGTGCGTGTGCTTCAAGCGCAATGTTATTACCTGGTATTTCCGGATCGTTTATGCTACTAGTATTTGGTGCTTATGGAACAATTATGTTAGCCGTTGCTGATTTAGTTAAATTGAATTTCGATGGCCTACCATTATTAATTGTTGTAGGATTAGGTGTGTTAGCAGGGTTTTTATTATCAAGTCGTATTATTAAATACTTCTTACATCATCATTTCTATACCACATTCGCATTAATAACTGGATTCGTTATCGGCTCCATATATGCTGTATTCCCTGGTCTTCCTCAAACTGGTATTGAGTGGACACTTTCAATCATCACTTTAATCATTGGATTTGCAGCTAGTTATTGGATTGGTCAAATTACTGATGATAATGTGTAATTAAGTTTAAAATATTATATAAATATTTATAATGAAACGGACCCATAAGGTTAATCTAATGGGCCCGTTTTTCTGTTAAATTAAAATTCATTTTAAATTGAAGAGGCTGGGACATAAAGTTTCTGGACTCTACTCTTCAATTTACCAATTATGAATTAATTACGATCTAAAATACTGAAGTATTACAAACTGAGGAGTCTTTTCAAAGAGTATTTTACATGAGCATAAGGAAATCTAGTACCACCTTGAGTGGTATTCAGCATAGCTGAAAGATTTACCTTTTACTCATTATGCTCAATCGTTCACTATGAATGGTCTAAAACCTTTACATAATGGTGATTATAAGCATTCTTATGTATTTGAATAAAAGGTGTAATATAACACTTTATTACAGACTCTTTAAAATTGTTACAAGACCATTTTGAATTGTCTGAAGACTCCTTTTTTTGTTGATTTCATAGGCTTCAGTCGACGTCGAGACTCTTAAGAGTCTTAATTTTTTTAACAAAAGACTCTTAAGACTCCTACTTTTAGTATCAATATCAAATTCAATAATGATTGTATTTTAAAATATCTCAGACAAAATAAAATGAGCCATTTCTTTTTTTAAGAAATGGCTCTGAGCGAGTTTAATTAAAGTTAGTTAAACACAAAGTATGTAAAACCAAAGATAGTGTATTTATTGTCCATAAGGACATAGTCATTTTAAAAATAAATTATGAATAAAGCAATACTATGATTTGTTGTTTTTAGGAATAATGAAGAACAATAAGATAATAATTATAATGGCTGTTATTGAGTATACGATATTGGCTTCACTAGGAATATTGATTAAATTCAATACTATACTGCAAATCATAAGTAATAAGATTATTATTCCCGCTAAAATAGAAGGTTTTTTCATTCTGACACCTCCATAAAAGGTATTTTAGGTTCTGTTGCAAAGTTAAATTAATATACAAAGTTATGCAAAAGCAGTAAATTATATACTATTATATCAACAGATTATTCGGTTGGATTTTATTATTTTTCATTTCTTTGTATCTATATTATATGATTTTCAAGTTTGCAACAGAACCTTTATTTGGCTCTCATTTGCGTTTTAAGAGCCAATATAAGTTTTTGGGTATAAAAATGTATAAATAACTCTAATTTTTCAAAATACCGTCTTAAAATTAAAAATAAAGGTATTCTGATTTGTAATAAATTAGAATATAAAAAAAGAGCCATCATTTAAAATTTAGGTAGCTCTTACTCACTTTTTGGATGATAAAAGTGGAAAAATAATACGAGAAAAACCAGAAAAAGTATTTTAATTATAACACGGCATTTATGCCGAGAAAATTTATTGTGCGTTGAG